>JANXVQ010000002.1 GCA_025351545.1 Spirosoma sp. | reverse complement strand
GTAAGGGTGTCGATTGTTGGGTACCGTTGCCATTATAATCCCGGAAGACGGTGCCCGACACCTGCGCATCAGCCGTTGTGCTCCCGAGAACGACGGCCACCAGTAGCAGCCAGGTCAGCACCGGGGTGTGCCGCCCGACGTAGGTTCCCCATTGTTTAACAGAAATCGTGCCTGTTTCAAGAAGAAAGGAGAGGTGTAGCATATGTATAGTGTAATATAAGCGGTATCAATTTTAATTGATTTGCGGATTGCCAGAATCGTGCCATTCAGATATAATTGCTTGACTATCTACGGCTAAGTATTAAATGAAGATATTTTGGTATAGTTGTTGTATACTTTTCTTACAATTAATTGCGCTAAAAATGCTTAAACATAATTTCATATGTTTAAGTAAATACGACTTTCTTCTTTTGGTACGATTTGTGATAAAGAATAAACTTTTTATTATCAACATATGTGGTTATAGGCTGATAAGAAAAAGTCAATATTTATCCCTGTCTAAGAGATTGTCTAAAAATGTGATTTTATCTAAAATCAGGAGCCCGTAAGTTTGTAGGAACAAAGAACCACCAATGTATCCTACTGATCTGACTGACTTCCAGTGGGCAGCCGGCGCTGTGGCAAGCTATTCAAGAACTGCTTGCCGACAAACGAAAGCGCAAACACGAATTGCGTGATGTATTGAATGCCTTATTCTACGTAGTGAAAGGAGGAATTCCCTGGCGACAGATGCCGAATGATCTACCACCCTGGAAAACAGTGTATTACTACTTTCGTAAATTCCAAAAATTGGGCATTTGGCAGGAATTGAATGATGGAATCCGCGAGAAAATACGGGTAAAGGCGGGTCGAAAGCTAAGTCCTTCAGCGGCCATTTTGGACTCACAAAGTGTGAAAACCACCCTGGTCGGGGGCCAACGGGGGTATGCTGCCGGCAAGTCGGTGAAAGGCCGCAAACGGCATATTTTGGTGGATACGTTAGGGCTATTGCTGGCCGTGGTGGTCCATCGGGATGATATTGATGAGCGACGCGGTGCTGGCTTCGTACTGGCTCGTTTGAACAAAATCCGGGTGAATTTTCCTCGATTAAAGGTCATTTTCGCCGATGGGGGTTACAGTGGTGATTTCGAAACGCAGGTTAAAAGGACGTATAAATGGTTATTAGAGATCATTCGTAAACCATTCGGCATCAAGATGTTCGTTCTATTACCAAAGCGCTGGATTGTGGAACGGACCTTCGCTTGGTTGACCAATCAGCGTCGCTTAAGTGTTGATTATGAGCGGTCAGTGAAAGTCTCTGAAGCCATGATTCAACTGGCCATGATCCGCATAATGATTCGCCGATTATAAAATTTAGACAGTATATAAAGACTATAGAATAAAATATTAATCATAAGGCCTGACGTTGGATCAGCCAGATACAGGGGGCCGTTCCCTCATTAGTCACTCGTCTTCGCACTATAAAATCCTGTCTGCCGGGTTGAGTAGACAGTCAATTTCAGACAAAACCACAATTTTGACTGGCACATTAAACTCGACGTTTTTGACTATGGAAGATACTTCTGATCTGATTGCGGAAATCTCTGCCGAGGGCAGATTAACTCAATTAAAAGAAGCTGGTTCGTTTGGAATCTCACCCCCAATCCATGATTTTGATAACCTGATCTGTTTCGCCCGTTTGCGCTGGAATTTTGTTTATCAGCGCCCACAACACCTGCTTAACAGGGCCGCCCGCTGGTGTCGGGTCTGGTACGTAGAAGAACCAATCCGGGAAGATACGCTTCGTCTGGAAATTCGGTCAGTAGCGGATAATCTGTATGTTGTAATCCCTCATCTGCCCCGTGGCCTGGATGAACAGACGACTATTCGACTCCAGCGGCAGTTAGTCAATCAATTGATCAATCAGCAAAATATAACTGACTATATCTCCTGGTATTACACGCCGATGGCACTCCCGTTCACGGATCATCTTCGCCCGAAGTTGGTCCTGTATGACTGCATGGATGAGTTGTCTGCCTTTTTGGGGACGTCGCCACAACTTATTGAGCAGGAGCAGCACCTGCTAAACCGGGCTGATGTGGTGTTTACCGGTGGGTACAGCCTGTATGAAGCCAAGCAAAAGCGTCATCCAAACGTCTATGCCTTTCCAAGCTGTATCGACTATGATCATTTCGCTCAGGCTCGCAACGGCGCCATCCAGACCCGTCTGAATGACCCCCATGACCAGGCAGCCATTCGGGGCCCCCGGATTGGTTATAGCGGTGTCATTGATGAGCGGCTGGACTTGGCGCTACTGGATAATCTGGCCGGACAGCGGCCCGACTGGCAGTTTATTTTCCTTGGGCCAATTGTTAAAATAGACCCTGCCACGCTGCCACAGGGACCTAATCTGCATTTTCTGGGCATGAAAAAGTACACCGAATTACCGGCTTATTTCAGCAACTGGCAAGTCGCTATGATGCCGTTCGCCATCAATGAAGCAACGCGGTATATCAGTCCAACAAAAACGCCGGAGTACCTGGCCGCTGGCTTACCCGTTGTGTCAACCCCTATTCGCGATGTTGTGCGAACTTATGGTGGTTGGAATCGGGTTGTTGTCGCCGATTCGGCAGCCGATTTTCAGTACGGTATTTCATTGGTATTAGAGAAGCCGCCTGGCGACGATGAAGTAGAACTGGATCGATTTTTACGTAAACAGTTCTGGGATCAAACCTGGCGGCACATGCAGCGTATTCTTAGTGAACAGGCAACTCCTGTAATTTTGGCGCAGTAGTCCAGTTCGTGTCTTTAACACCTATGAACAGCAGCGTACAAATTGGCACCTGTGGGCTTAGCGGCTCTATAGCAGAGTATGCCGCCCTGTTTTCCAGCGTCGAAATTCAACAAACCTTTTATCAGCCGCCCCAGTTAGCTACGTTGAAACGATGGCGCCATGAAGTGCCGTCCGACTTCGAATTCACCATAAAAGCCTGGCAGCTCATCACACATTCGGCAAAAAGTCCAACCTATAAACGGCTGAAACGAAAACTCTCAGAACTTGAGCGGACAGAAGCAGGTTATTTTAAACCCACCTCAATCATTGACCAGGCCTGGCATATGACCTTGGCTTGTGCCCGAGCGTTGGATAGTAAAACGATTCTGTTTCAGTGTCCAGCCAGTTTTACCCAGACGCCGGAGCATATTCATGATCTGGTTCACTTCTTTTCCTGCATCGAGCGAAGCGGTTTGACCTGCTGTTGGGAGCCTCGTGGCCCCTGGGATAAACAGGTTATAAAAGACCTGTGTGAAGACCTTGACTTATGGCATGTGGTAGATCCGTTTGCCAGCACGACCGTAACCCCGGAGCATTGTTATTTTCGGCTTCATGGCCGACAGGGCTGGCGGTATCAGTATGAGCCGGATGAATTATCTGACTTGGCAGAACTATTGCCAAAGGAAAGCGCAGGATACGTTTTCTTTAACAATATTCACATGAGGCAAGATGCGTTGACATTTAAACAGATAGCAGAAGCAACTCCTGATTAGGTGTTGTGTTATGTCTTATACCTTTTGACTGGTCGACAAAAAACGTTGCTAGTTAATCTCTGGTGAGGGCGTTATGTCAGCTTCCAATACCCGTTTCCTGTAGGCTGAGCTATTTTGCATTTGCTCTGTTAAACTGGCGTCAGCGTCACGACTGAGATAATTTCTCAACGTGAGGGGAGACCGCCCATAATCACTAAGCTCGTTGTTGAAATTATCCCATTCCACAATAATCTGGCCCGTTAAGGTTAACAGAGTGATAAAATAAACAAGAGTGAGAGTCCATTTTCACACAGAAATTACTTCATTCGATCAATAGTTACGGCCTGCAGCTTGAGAAGCTTATTGGCTATTTCAACACAATAGGCATCTTCATTACGATTGATTAGTTGATCAATATTAGGATCTGAACGGCCTGGAGACTAGTTTGAGAGAAGAGCAATTTACTTGATCGTAAAAGGGGGAGGACTATTTGAAAAATGTATTGCAAGTCAAGTTGTATTGCAACCAAATAAAAAAGCCGCTTAACATTTCTGCTAAGCGGCTGATTATCAAGTGGGCCAGGTAGGGCTCGAACCTACGACTTACTGATTATGAGTCAGGCACTCTAACCAACTGAGTTACAAGCCCGTTGCTGATTGATTACTCAGATTCAGCGG
>JANXVQ010000001.1 GCA_025351545.1 Spirosoma sp. | reverse complement strand
TGCGCCAGCTTCCCAGAAATAGCAGAATCAATCCCGCCGTAAGCAGGGCGGCAATCATCCCTTCCACCAACACACCTTTGATAGACGCCCGTACAAACACCGACTGGTCGAACAGGGCTTCAATACGCAGGTTTGAGGGAGCAGCGGCCCGAACAGTGGGTAAAATCTGATTTTTGATCTTATCCACAATCTCAGTCGTCGATGCATTTCCCGTTTTAACAATCCGCATCAAAACGCCCTTGCTGCCATCCTGTTTAACGATATTAGCCTGAACAGCAGAGCCATCGTGTACATTGGCCACATCGCGCATGTGAACTGTAGTCCCGCCAACAGTCTTGATCGGGATGTCGTTCAGAGTTGCAATTACGTCGGGTTTAGAGTTCAACCGAACGTTGTATTCGCGCTCAGCCAGCCGCAATGAACCACCCGGCAAGGTCAGGTTCTGGGCAGACACCGCGTTTGTTACTTCTTCTGGAGTGACATTATAAGCCACTAACTGATCTGGCTCCAGGTCCACCGCAATCTGGCGGGTTTTCCCTCCAAATGCCTGTGAGAGACGACTTCCCGGTACGGTCGAAATTTGGGGACGCACACGTGTCTGGGCATAATCGGTAATCTGTGCTTCGGTCAGGCTGTCAGACGAAAGGCCAAGTTGTAGAACCGGCACGTCGGTGGCGTTGTAGCGAACAATAAGGGGTGGCTGCGTGCCGGGTGGCATTCGGAGCAGAATCGTCTGCGAAATAGCCGTTACCTGAGCCAGTGCTTCTTCAATTTTGACGCTTGGCTGGAAGAAAATTTTCAGAACCGCCGTACCATTATACGTTTGTGATTCGAGCCGCTGAATATCGCTGACGTTATTGATGAGTGATGTTTCGGAGAAGTTGGTAATCATCTTCTCCATTTCATTGGTAGACAGGCCACTATACCCCCAAATGACCGATACGACCGGGATATTGATACGCGGAAAAATGTCTGTAGGCATCTGCGTCACGGCCAGCCCACCCATAATCATAATCAGCAATGCCATTACAGCAATGGTGTATTTTTTTTCGATTGCTAAGCGGACAATCCACATGATGAATCAGGTAATTAGTACCTACAGAATTAAGCGTTAACGCAGCCCAGGTAATGGGTCAAAATTAGCGGTACATACATCAATAGAACAGGTAGGTTTTGTAGATTCACTGGTAAAAAGTGCAGATACCGGAAACTGAGTTATAAAATTCACCATCTAACGTTGTCCTATACGGGTAAAGCGAGAAGTTGGTCGCGGTAGGCACGCGGTGTTCTGCCGGTTATACTTTTAAAAAATTTGGTAAAATTGGACGGGTCATCAAAGTTAAGTTGATACCCAATTTCGGCTACAGACAAGTTGGTATTCCGAATCAGGTTTTGGGCTTCGAATGCCGTTCGTTCACGAATGTGTTGCAACGCCGTTTTCCCTGTATATTTCTTCAATATATCACTCAGATAATGCGGGTGTATATGTAGTCGATCAGCCGCTTCGTGAACAGTCAGCAATAGGGGCGCTTCCTGATTAGGATCAGGTAGATAATACATCTGTAACAAGCTTTGGAACCGTTCAACCAGCGATACCGGCTGCGAATACTCGATTGCCGAAAGCGTTTGACGGTATGTCTGGCGGCTTTTGATCAGTAACGCCTGAAGCAAATGATAAACCAGGTCAAGACGGTCGGGCTTTGAGCGGTTCGGGTGGGCAGCTTCTATGGCGATCAGGTTAAACTGATCGGCCAATTCGCTGGTTTCCTCTGGCGTGATGTGAATCAATGGCTGAACGCCCTTCCTGTAAAATGGGTATTCCTGCATCGGATCAAACAGCATCGACCGTTTGCTTACATACTCGGCAGTAAACATCAATACGTGGCCCTGCCATTGATCTTCCTTGTGGATTGACCGAACCGTCCACGGACGAAGAAAATACAACGTACCCGGCTGGACCTGATAGGGAACGCCGTCTAAATGAATCGTGCCGGTGCCTTCGGTCACTAAAGCGGCCACATACGAACTGCTCCGAAAGGGTGTAATTACCTCTCCTGGTCCACCAAATTGCCCGAAAGGAAAAATGCCGAAACAACGATTCGTCGAATCAATAGACTTCACCGCCTTCAGAAAATCCGGCAGATTATCGTAATATGGTATCGATTGAGTTTCCATGCCAGTTATCTGTAAAAGACCAGAATAAACGAGATTGTGGACACAGATTGTGTCTTCTTTTTTTTCGACATATCGAAGTATTATTATTCAATCACCCAAAAAAGACTGAGTATAATTGCATAAAACCAAGAGAATACTCGTGTGTATCTTATGTTTTCAACTTACTGTCAGGCAATTTAGTTGCATTATTCCAGAAAAGCGAATCAGATTAATTGACTTATTCAAAGAATAAATTAGCAGATTGTCTTTTTAATGAATGCGTGAAGAGTTATAGGCGTCAACCTGACATTGACCGGAAATCATTGTAATTTTGCACCACAACAAAAACTGATTCCGGTTATGCCAAAGGCACAAATGAATACCGACAAGGGCACGATGCTCATTGAGTTCTTCGAGAAAGATGCCCCTAAAGCGGTCAATAACTTTATTACTCTGGCCAAAAAGGGCTTCTACGATGGTGTTAAGTTCCACCGCGTTATTCCAAACTTCATGATCCAGGGCGGAGACCCAACAGGAACCGGCTCGGGCGGACCAGGCTATTCAATTGATTGTGAATTAACCGGCGAAAACCAATACCATGACCGGGGTGTTTTGTCCATGGCACATCGGGGCCGTAATACCGGTGGTTCGCAGTTTTTTATCTGCCACAGCCGTCAAAATACCGCCCACCTCGACCGCAACCACACCGTTTTCGGTAAAGTTGTCGATGGGCTGGACATAATCGACCAAATTCAACAGGGCGATAAAATTAACAGCATTACAGTACTGGAAGACGAACAGGCTTAGCAACTACGTAACATGGGCGGAAGCC
>JANXVQ010000969.1 GCA_025351545.1 Spirosoma sp. | reverse complement strand
CGATAAGAAGATATTACATCGTCAACCCTTCACCGATTTTGACAGTTCGGGTGTATCTGGCCTATTTGAGGGGCGTGTTAAGCAATTGTTCCAGGTCATAGATGGCATAAACAGCAATGCGCAGGCAACAGCCTAATAGCTAAAATCGCGACAACATGGTTTCAATCGAACAAGGTTCGGCAAAAAGGTCAAGTCATGAACCCACTCTTGTACAGCATGATCGGGTTAACGCCGTATGGTACTATATAGCTACTAACTAAGAATAGTTTTGAAATTCTAAAAAAAGAAAAACCCTATAAATCAATGAGTTATAGGGTTTGTTGACGAAAAATAGTGCTCTCGAAGGGATTCGAACCCCTATCGTCGGTACCGGAAACCGAAATTCTATCCATTGAACTACGAAAGCAAACAATTTCCCTATCTAGGATCGGGTCGCTGATGCGGTGCAAAGATAATAGATTACAAGGCTAAAACACAAGTCTAGTCTTAAACAAGATTCAACATCTGGCCTATGAATTAGGCCAGACGTTTTTGCTATTATCGGCGTCCGCGGCCTCCACGCCGGTTCTCACCCTTGGACGCTGCGCCTTCTTTACTTTTCGAACCGCTGCCCTGACGAGCTGAGGAGACTCCTCGTGAGCCACTCGATCGGCGACTGTCGTCGCTTCGGCCTGATCGATGGCTAGCACCTGAATCTGTAGTCCGGCTAGCGTTGTCGCTGACTAAGGCGAAATCCATGCTTCGCCGGGCAAGGTTGGTTTCTTTCACACGTACTACCACCGAATCGCCAAAGGTGTACATCTTTTTGTTGCGCTGACCAACGATGCGATAATTGTCCTTATCGAACTCATAGAAATCGTCGCTCAGATCCTGCATACGTACCAGACCTTCACAACTATTTTCGGTGATCTCCACAAAAATGCCGAATTCCGTGACGCCTGAAATCACACCTTCAAACGCCTGATCAGGAGCCATACGGCTCATAAATTCGACCTGTTTGTATTTTATACTTGCCCGTTCGGCGTCTGAAGCCATGCGTTCCCGCTCTGACGAGTGCCGACATTTATCTTCATATTCATCTCGGTCGGCGGGTTTGCCTTTGTCCAAGTAATGTTGCAATAACCGGTGAGCCATCATGTCGGGGTAGCGACGAATGGGCGACGTAAAGTGTGAATACCGTCGGAATGCCAGGCCGAAGTGCCCCAAATCTTCCGTACTGTAGCGCGCCTTCGACATGGTTCGGACGGCCAGTTGCTGGAGCATACCCGCTTCTGGTTTACCCTCAATACTCGCCATAAAGCGATTCATTGAGTTAGACAGGTGCTCGTCGTCTACGTTTAGTTTGTATCCGAGTTTACGGGCAAACTCAGAAAAACTGCGAAGTCTATCTTCGGCGGGGGCTTCATGAACCCGGTAGACCATTGTGTTCTCGTCGCCGTTTTTGTTGCGTTTCGAGAGCGAATGCACGAACTCAGCTACGCGCTTGTTTGCCAGCAGCATAAACTCTTCGATGAGCTTGTTCGTATCCTGACGGATTTTCGGGTACACGGCTAGCGGAACGCCGTTTTCGTCTAACCGAAACTTTACTTCAACCGTCTCGAAGTTAATGGCTCCGTTTTTGAAACGCTCGTCGCGTAATTTGTACGCTAGCTCATTCAGCAACCGGAGTTCTTCCAGATAATCACCCCTGTCATTGTTGAGAATGTCCTGCGCTTCTTCGTACGAAAAACGTCGGTCGGAATGAATCGCCGTTCGGCCAAACCATTCTTTCACGATTTGAGCGTTTGGCGTTAGTTCAAAAACGGCTGAGAAGGTAAGTTTATCTTCATTAGGCCGCAATGAACACAATCCATTCGACAATTTTTCGGGGAGCATCGGCACAACACGGTCTACCAGATAAACCGATGTTGCCCGTTTGTAGGCTTCTTCCTCGAGTTTTGAGCCGGGCAGCACATAGTGTGTTACATCGGCAATATGAACACCGATTTCGTAGTTGCCATTGTCGAGTATCTGAACGGATAAGGCATCATCAAAATCTTTGGCATCAATCGGGTCAATTGTAAACGTGGTAACCTCGCGCATGTCGCGCCGTTTAGCTAACTCCTCCTCTTGAATCTGGGTTGGAATCGTTTCGGCTTCCTGCTCAACATCCGTTGGAAAATGAATTGGCAAACCAAATTCCGCCAGAATCGCGTGCATTTCAGTATTATTCTGACCGGCTATGCCCAGTACCGTAATGACCTCACCCTCAAAACGTTGCTTGTGGCTATGTGAGTCAGGATATTTCGTCAATCGAACAATAACCTTCTCGTCATTGCTGGCTCCACCGAGTTTTTCTTTCGGGATGAAAATGTCATCGTATATTTTCTTGCTATCAGGAACGACGAACCCGTAGTCTGGCCATAGTTCAATGCGGCCTACCAATTCGGTGCGGCCACGCTCAATAACATTGGCAACTTTACCTTCAATTCGGCGCCGGGCGCCACTACGACCCCCATTCCGAGAGTCCATAAAGCGAACCACCCGAACGCGGTCGCCATCTACGGCTCCGGCAAGGTCATCGGTCGAGACCCAAATGTCATCGTCCTTATCGCGACGTATACCACTAGCGGTATCGGGGATGACGAATGCAAACCGCGAATTTACGTGATCTACAACACCTTCAATGAGGTTGGCATCTGCATCGGCGCGGCAACTTCCGTCTGACTGGCGTACAATAGTACCTTCGTCGGTAAGTTCACCAATAAGACCATGCATGAAAAGTTTCATGCGCCGATCGCTGGTGTCAAAATGTTCCAGAACCTGATCCTGTGTAAATGACTTCTCATCATTAATTTGAAAAAACGCCATTATGTCGTTTTTTAATTCATCCAGAAAAGAGTCAGTCTGTTGAATCGGTCTGGACTGAATTTTCCCTGATTTTTCGGCCCCTTTCTCGCGCGGACGAGTCGCTTGAGACTGTCTGGTTGCGGGTTGGCCAGGGGCGGCCTTTGCATATTTATCTTGTTTCGGTTTTCCGTTTCTCATGTTGTTTGCCGGGCAATTGTCGCCCGGCTAAAATTTATAAACTGCAACGTTGGATTGTGCAGTGTGCTCAGATCCGCAGGGGTTTTGTATGTTCTGTGCAATCTCGCGTTTACTTTTCTTAATCACTTAATACAATGTGCTCGTCGGCCACGAGCGGGGCACCCACCATTTTCAAATAAACCTGCACCAGCATAACCATCGAATCGCGGGCGTACTGCTCAATACGTGGCCAATCGTGTTCGCGGTAATAGATTTCGCTGGTTCGATCGCCAGTCCATTCGAGTGAACGGGTGGGCACGTTCAGAACGGCGGCTAGTAAATCGAGCGGCACAAAATGCCGTTTGTCGCCAAATTGCCAGTGTTCCAGCGTATCCCGGTGTGGAATCTCCCAGGGTTTTTTACCGGAAATCTGCAAAGCAGGCGGCAACGGCAATCCATTTACCATCAGGCGTCGACATAAATAAGGGAAATCAAATTCCTTGCCATTATGAGCACAAAGGGTAAGTTCGCCGGGTGGGTAGCGGTTAACAATTCCTACAAACTCGTTCAGCAAGGCTGCCTCATCGTCGTTACTAAGCAATTTCACTTTTAAGTGCGGCTTGTCGTCGTCATCGAAAAACAACCCACCAACACCAATGCAGATGATTTTACCAAATTCGGCAAAGTAAGAAGCCCTTCGATCATACCAGCCTGCCGCCGAAAGGTCGTCATCGCTTTTGAAATAGCGACTTTTCTCTTCCCACTGCCGCTGCAAACGTGGCTCGACAGAGAGAAGCGATGGTTCTCCTGCTACTGTTTTCAGGTCAATAAACAGGAAGTTTTTAAGGCGACGTTTCCAGGAGATGGGTTGCGGCATAAGATGCGTATTGTTTGTCATGCCGGAGCGCCGGCTCGAATCAAGCGTGCAAAATTCCTTCAAGCCCTAATGCCGTCACAGTCACAAGGTTTTCTTCAACGATGCTGTCTGGCACGAAGATAAATTTCTTATCGAAAATCTGCTCATCAATAAAATAGCTTACCCAGTATTCATTGTTCAAGTGAAAAACATCGGGCATGATGGATTCGACGACCTCGTGCGCTCCCGGTTGTACTTCCAAGAAGAAATGCCTCAGAGTAGAGGTTTTTTGTTCTTCATCGTTTTTCAGCCCGTACCCTTTCGAGGTAACAAACACCGTATTGATCGGCACGTCTTTCTGGTTAATCAAATAAACCTGCCAATCATACCCTCCAAGAGGGTTCTCTTTCCGGGCAATTACTATCTGTACGCCCTCAACGGGTAAAAAACTAATGTCTTTTTTCATTGTAAACGGTTAGATACATGAGGCAAGACGATCAAAAAAGACGAATCCAGTTTATTGACAGACATCGTCCTGCGTCTTGTATCGGTTATCTTAGGTTTCAATCAATTCCATGCCAAACAACTCGAACAAGTGCCGTTGAACCTTATCGGCAACCTCCTCTAGTGGCACTTCGTAACCCAATTCGGCCGCCAGCGAGGTAACGGCCTTATCGGTAATGCCACAGGGTACAATATGGTTAAAATAACTCAAATCCGTATTAACGTTCAAGGCAAAACCGTGCATCGTTACCCAACGGCTTGCTTTAACGCCCATAGCGCAAATTTTACGGGCCGAGTTTCGGGTGGGGTCATCATCAAAGTCAAGCCAAACGCCTGTCAATCCCTCAATCCGGCCCGCGTTTAAACCATACTCAGCGAGGGTAAAAATAATACTCTCTTCCAGTAACCGCATATAGCGATGAATGTCGGTAAAGAAATTATCCAGATCCAGAATGGGATAGCCTACTAACTGACCGGGGCCATGAAAGGTGATATCGCCCCCGCGCCGAATCTTGAGAAACGTGGCACCGAGTTCGGTCGTTAGCCGGGCTTCATCAATCAGTAGATTTTCGGCGTGACCGCTTGTGCCAAGGGTATACACGGGCGGATGTTCGCAAAACAGCAAATAATTGGTAGTGGGCCGCTGCTCATCGGCAGGGCAGGTACGATTCAGCAATTTCTGATTGACTATAGTCGCAAACAGGCGTTCCTGCTCATCCCAGGCTTCCTGATACGCAATCAATCCTAATTTCCGAACGTCGACTTGCTTATTAATATGACTATTCATTGCTTTACAGAAGAAGCAACTTCTGTTAGTTAACAATCAGATGGATAGGTTTCGTTCGATTGCTTACCCGTAACCTACTTTATTCGATGGCGCAACACAATGAAACAGGCAAACAGGGCGAAACTGAAGCGGCCCGTTACTTACTTGAGAAAGGCTACGAGATTATGACCCGAAATTATCGCTATCAGCATGCCGAAATTGACCTCATCGCCAAAAAAGGAAAATTACTAGTGTTTGCTGAAGTTAAAACCCGCACCAATGTAAGTTATGGAAACCCCGAGGAGTTTGTATCTTATACGAAGGCTAAACTGGTTATGAAAGCCGCTGAACATTATATTTTCGCGAACGGCTGGCTACATGATGTTCGCTTCGACATTATAGCTGTTACACTGGCTGGCAGTGAATTTCGAATAAAGCACATTGAAGATGCATTTTCCTAAATTTGGATTTAAATCCATAAAATGCTGTCCACTTGGTACATGAAATTATCTATTTAAGTATTAACTTCGTGTAGGTGGGCATTGATTTTTCACGTTAATTACTATGAAAATATTTAGTGTTTGGTGTTTGATACCACCTTTGGTGGTATCGAGCGTGTTTATGCTGAGTTCGTGCAAAAAGAGTACGGACGTTACTCCCAGTCTGCCAATTACGTCCACAACTATCGCTAGTGGGATTGTGACTGATAAAGAAGTAGATAGCTGGATTTTGGCTAATATGCGGACTTATTATTATTGGAACGATAAAATTCCTGCCAATCCAGATACAACTCTGGCACCTAAAATTTTTTTTAACTCCCTGCTGAATACCTATAATGCCACGGCGAACCCGGACGGAGACCGTTTTTCCTGGATTCAGGAAAGTGCCGAATCATTGAAGGCTTCCTTGAGCGGGCAGTCGAAAACGATAGGTATGGAATATAAGCTGGTTTATCGGGATAATACCAGAACAGATATTATAGTATCGGTGCTGTATGTATTACCCGGCTCGCCAGCCGCCAGGGCCGGTATAAAACGGGGCGACATTATTTCAAAAGTGAACGGGCAAACCTTAATACTGGCTAATTATCAGGATTTATTGTCTGGTGCCAGCGATACGTATACGTATGGTTTTGCCAGCGTTTCGAGTACTGGCGCATTGGTAGATAATAACCAAACAAAGCAAGTGACTGCCGTTGTGTTTCAGGAAGACCCCGTTTTACTGGATACTACCTATACAATTGGCGGCAAAACTGTGGGCTACGTTGTTTATAACCAGTTTATTCCGGGCGTTTATAAAGCAGATGGCACTAGTGACAAAACGTATGATTTGAAGCTGGATAATATTTTTGGGAAATTTAAACAGAAGGGAGTTAATGAACTCATACTCGATTTGCGCTATAATAGAGGTGGTTATGTGAGTTCGTCAACGAATCTTGCCAGTTTGATAGGTAAAAATGTTGATGATTCTAAAGTGTTCTACTCCCAGAAGTGGAATGCCATCGTAACGGCTGATTATGACAAAAAATATGGCGCAGGCTGGAACACGCAAAACTTTATAGTTAAAGCTACAAATATCGGCGCGAGTATAAATCGTGTCTTTGTATTGACAACTAATAGTACCGCATCCGCCAGTGAGTTGATTATTAATGGTTTGCGCCCGTTTATGCCTGTAACGACCATTGGAACAACTACGGTTGGAAAAAATGTTGGGTCAATTACCATCTCTGATCCCACTGGCCGCATTAAGTGGGGCATGCAACCTATTACGTTTAAATCGGCAAATGCAGTGGGTTTTACCGATTATGCCAGCGGCTTTACACCCACTGTTGAAGTCAAAGAACCAATAATTTCTATGAAAGCCTTTGGCGATTTGACCGAGCCAATGTTAAGCGAAGCCATCTTTCAGATTACGGGTACACGAAATGCGCGTAGAGCGGCACCAGCGGAAATTGAGCAGCTCAGTATAGGTTCGTCACTTGACAGTAAGGCTGGTGGAGGTAATATGTTCACTAATGACAAGTTGCCGAACAGGCAATATTAATATTGTATTATTTTGCGTTTGAAGCAGCCCTAAAGGCTGCTTTTGGCGTTTTATACTGTAACTTTAGCAGCAAGCCCCAACATACTATGTACGAAAAGAATATAGGTACTACGCAAAAAGCACTACGTATTAATCTCGACCGTCGTATTTATGGTTCGTTCGCGGAGATAGGAGCAGGTCAGGAAACAGCCGCTATGTTTTTTAAAGCCGGTGGCTCATCCGGAACTATTGCCAAAACCATGTCTGCCTACGACATGACCTTTAGTGACTCAATTTATGGCGTCGAAGAAAGTGGCCGGTATGTTGTTGAGTCGCGGTTAGTTAAGATGCTGGGTAAGGAATATAGCTTACTGGAAAAAAGGTTAGCCGAAAAACGAGGACCTGACACTACTTTCTTTGCATTTGCAAACACCGTTGTTGCCTTAAATTATCAGAAAACCAACGAATCGCACGGATGGATCGGCTGCCGGTTTCAGCTTAATCCTCAATCCGGATTCAATGATGTCATTATCCACGTCAGGATGATTGACAACGAGAATATATTGCAGCAACAAGCCCTGGGTATTATTGGCGTTAACCTGATTTACGGTTGCTATTATTACGCTAAATCCCCCGAAACGCTGGTGCTGTCGCTTATGGACGATTTAGCACCGGAACGGATTCAGATTGATATGATTCGGTTTAACGGTCCTGATTTTGCCGATGTGGATAACCGCCTGATGAGCCTCCACCTGGTGAAAAATGGTTTTACGGATGCTGCTCTGTTTGGTGCCGATGGGCAAGTGTTGCAACCTTCGGAAGCTCTCTATAAAAAGCACATTCTGGTTATGCGCGGGCGGCTGAGGCCGGTTACGAACGTCCAGATGGATATGATCGAAAACGGGCTGAAACAATTCAAGGATGAACCTGATGTTGATGCTAACAAGGTTGTGTCAATGGCGGAGTTGACCCTGCATAATCTGAAAGCTAACGAACAGGGTATCGACGAGAAGGACTTTCTGGACCGGGTAGATATTTTGTGTTCGATGGGCCAGACGGTAATGATCTCCAATTACCTGGAGTATTATAAACTCGTAAATTACCTGGCCCGGCTCACGCGGCTTAAAATTGGTTTGATTGTCGGTATCCCGAATTTAGAGTATATTTTTGAAGAGGGACACTATGAGTTTCTGCCGGGCGGTATTTTGGAATCCTTCGCCACCCTGTTTAGCCGAAAAGTCAAGTTGTTTGTATATCCAACTCTAAAAGAAGGAGCTATTTATACCTGTAACGAGTTTAAACTGCCGCCTACGCTGGAGCCGTTATTTCAATATCTGGTTCGGAATGATAAAATCGAAGACATTACAGATTATAACGAGCAGAATCTACACATCTCAACCGATCGTGTTCTGGAAATGATTCAACTGGGCGAAGACGGTTGGGAAAGTATGGTTCCTGACCGCGTAGCTGAACAAATTAAAGCCAATTGTCTATTCGGCTATCCGTGCGAAGTGGAATATATACCCATTGGCCAGCAAGTTCGTCAGCAGCAGGTAGACGAGCAGATTTCGGTTAAAGTGTCAACTCCTGTCAGTTAGCATGTTGAGTAGCTTACTGATATCATTGTAACATTATCGTATTGTTTGGGAATTTTATTTGGCGAATCTGTTGAGCAAAATAGAAATGAAGGCAATTCGAAGCATCGCTTCTGCACCGGCGGCCCGGTTAACTTTCTATAGTTTTCTCCACCCCGGAATAACCGACGCCGGAAATTGAGCCAGCCACTTGTCACAGCGCTGGCTGCCCGGCAAGAGCCTGTCAACTCGTGAAACGATTCGTTCAGGTAGTCTGGCCGGGTCGCCGGGCGGTAGTCTGGCAACTCCAGGTGGCAGGGTTTTCTTATAAAAATGCCTTGTGTGAGGTCAGATTCTTAAATCTGACCTGTGAGGTTTCTTCAAACCGAACAAAACGAGGTTTTGAGAAACCTCACAGGTCGGTTTGAAGAAACCGACCTCACAAGAATAGTCTG
>JANXVQ010000933.1 GCA_025351545.1 Spirosoma sp. | reverse complement strand
CCTGCTTAGGCAGCGTGATACGCCGGGTAGACGCAAGTTCGTTCGTATCGTCTGATAAATTCCGAACGGCTTCTTCTACTTTCCGTACTGACCATTCTTCATCAACAGCCTTGGTAAAGAGTCGAATTTGGGTGTCCGGATTTTCAATATTGATAATAGCGCGGGCATGGCCCATTGAAATTCTATTATCGCGCAGTGAAGCCTGAATAACGGGTGGCAGTTTCAGCAACCGGATATAATTGTTAACCGTTGTGCGATTCTTGCCAACACGCTCGCCCAGTTCTTCCTGTTTCAGGCTACACTCGGTAATAAGCCGTTGGTAGCTGAGCGCAATTTCTATAGCGTTAAGGTTTTCGCGCTGAATGTTCTCAATGAGAGCCATTTCCAGCATTTGCTGGTCATTGGCTGTGCGAACGTAAGCCGGAATATGGGTAAGGCCAACAATCTTGGAGGCTTGTAAACGCCGTTCGCCCGCAATAAGCTGGTAGCGCTCTTTACCTAACTGCCGAACTGTAATGGGCTGAATAATTCCCTGCGTCCGAATGGAGTCGGCAAGGTCCTGAAGAGCTTCCTCATCGAAGCGCGTCCGGGGTTGAAAAGGATTTGTTTCAATCAGCGTTAAGCTGATTTCGGTCATCGTGCCGATAGACTCAAACGGCGACGGTTTTGACTGCCGACTAACCGATTCGCTATCGTGCAGCAAAGCACCCAGGCCACGGCCCAATCCAATCATTTTCTTACTCGGTGCTTTAGTGTTTGCGTTGTCCATACCTGTAATGCGGGTGGAACCCCGCTTTGTTGGTAGAAATTGCGAGTTCTACCCGTACTACACTTCCTGCGGCATCAAGCCATTCTTAATCAAAATTTCACGAGCCAGGTTCAAATAACTGACTGCTCCTTTACTATCGGCATCCTGCGCCAGGGCGGGTACACCAAAACTGGGCGATTCGCTCAGGCGAATATTACGCGGAATTATGGTACTGAAAACCATCTGCTGAAAGTGGCTCGTTACCTCGCCAACTACCTGATTCGACAATCGGACGCGCAAGTCGTACATCGTTAGCAGAATGCCTTCGATGGCTAAATTGGTATTGAGCCGCGACTGGATAATCTTGATCGTATTAAGCAATTTGCCTAACCCTTCGAGCGCAAAGTATTCACACTGAACCGGAATAATTACCGAATCAGCGGCCGTCAGGCTGTTAATCGTAATCAACCCAAGCGATGGCGAGCAGTCGATGATAATGAAATCATACTGATCGCGAATGCTATCGAGCGTGGTTTTCATTTTATCCTCCCGATTCTGGAGGTTAATCATCTCTATTTCAGCCCCAACGAGGTCGATATGCGATGGCAGCAAGTCCAGATTCGGAAAATCCGTCTGGATAATGGCATCCTGAGGACGAACGCCCTCAACCATACACTCGTAAATGCTGTTCTCGATTTCTTTCGGATTGTAACCTAACCCCGACGTAGAATTCGCCTGTGGATCAGCATCAACAATGAGTGTCTTGAATTCGAGGGCGGCCAAACTGGCGGCCAAATTGATTGTTGTTGTAGTTTTACCGACGCCCCCTTTTTGGTTGGCGATAGCAATGACTTTACCCATGGGTCTGTGCGTTGCAGGCTCAAAGATGCCGGATAGTTTTCATGAATGCAAGAACTGTTTCACGGAATGTTTCACAAAAAAAATAAAGAGCGAAAGAATGAATGAGTGAAAGAGTGAAGCCATTCGGTAGTTTTCACCACGTTAGCAATTCGCTCATTCACTCATTCGCTCTTTCACTCTTTAATCGGCCCATACCTTCGTTCCTTCTGTGCAGTTGCGGCACATGTCAATTTCGGAGCGGGAACGGAGCAAAGTTTTTCGGAAATCGGTATAAGCCGACCCATGCCAAAGATCGGTGAAGGTTTGAGTCTGGAGATCGCCGAGTCGATGATGAGCATCTTTGTCAAAGCAACACGGCACCACGAGGCCATCCCAGGTAATAACGCAGGAATGCCACATTTTCCAGCAATGGTCGCCAAAGCCGTTTTTTATTCGGTACGTCCCGTCGGTCTGGGGTGCGTAGCGGCTATACTCGTCCAACGTCGGCATCAGATCTGAACCGTGTTCGTAATCGTAAATTTGGGCGGTTTTCAGACCAACTTCATCGACGCCCAGTTCGCGGGCCAGTTGTCTAACGTCGGCAATCTGGTGTTCATTGGGTTTCACAACCAGAAACTGAAAGACGACATGGGGTGTACGGGATTTCAATTCTTTTTTCCAGCGAAGAATATTCTTCGTTCCCTCAAGCACTTTTTCTAACTTCCCCCCTACTCTATACTGTTGATACACTTCCTGCGTGGTGCCATCAATCGAAATAATTAATCGGTCAAGGCCCGACTCAACTGTTTTACGGGCGTTGGCATCGGTGAGGTAATGAGCGTTGGTGCTGGTGGCGGTGTAGATATTACGCTCTGTAGCATAACGCACCAAGTCCAGAAACTGCGGGTGCAGATACGGCTCACCCTGGAAGTAAAAAATCAGGTAAAGCAGCGTTTCGTGCAATTCGTCGATGGTGCGTTTGTAGAGGTCTTCGCCGAGCATTCCGGTTGGGCGCGTAAACGACCGTAAGCCACTGGGACATTCGGGGCAGCGCAGATTACAGGAAGTTGTCGGCTCAAACGATACCGACATAGGTAGTCCTCGCTGCGCCGGCCGACCAGTATGTTTCGAGATATAATAACTCGACAAGACTTTGAGCGCGTTCGCCACGCGCCTGGGTGTCAGTTTAGAAGCAAAATTAAGTCCGTCGAGCAGATTGCGATTCATGCGAGCAAAGGTAACGTCCAATAAAATAGCTTTAGCTTATTGAAGCGGCAGCCGTTCATCAACTTTCCTGGTGCGGGATCTTATAAATCCGGCAACCTTCTTCCTCAAAAACTATCTCTCCGTCTGCAATACCCGGCACTGTTTTTGGCAGCGGGCCGGTCATGCTGACCACAAATACGTAGCCAGTTGGTTCGGCATGGGTCCAGGCGAGGTAATTAGCTTTTTTATCAGACAAATTCCCGTTGGGCGCAACCAGCCAACGGGTTTCTTTTCCAACGATATCCAGCCAAATATTTTCGGCGAATACGCGCATCCGACCAATAGCGGCAAATTGTTCGGCATTTTGCCCCCAAATAAACGGCCCGTGGGTCACCTTGTCCGGCTGGCGGTCGTCTTCAATCTGGAAAACATACAGTTTCGTGTATTCTTCGTTGGGACTACGTTGTTTATGCAGATTTCGCACCTCAAACCCCAACCCTACATAACTGGGCATACTGGTCAGAAATAAGGCCGTGAAATAGCGAAACAAATTACCCGTACGGTAAAACTCGTCGAAACGCGGGTCGTCCTTGTCGGCACTCATCACCGTGAAGTTAGGCGCGAACCGACGCGTGTCAAGGTAATCAATATAGGCGGCAAACTGTTGCTCGAAAACTGACGAACCAACAATCATCGACTGCAAGTCGCCAAGTGTCGAATCGGCTTCGATAGCTTCCAGATGATCCAGTTCATTGCCGTAGCCCATTGTATCAGGCGGAGCCAAAAACGTTTCGGCAAAAAACGCGTAATACGGTACACCGCTCGCCTGTACATATTTTTTTATGGCCAGCAACGGGTCATAAAATTCATCGATTATAGCCGGAACACCCACTGATCGAGGCTGCACATGCGCCATGTCGCCCCGCATGAAATCGAAGCCATATTTCTGCTGACAATCCCTGACATTACGGCAGATGTAGTTCCAGGCTGGAAGATTTGGCCGGTCAAAATCGAGCTCCCAGTTTTGGTTATTTTCCTTTGATTCGTAAAACCGATACCGTGCCAGTGGTCCAAATACCCGCGACATGGCCTGTGGTTTATCAAAGGCATATTGATACCAGGTTTGTCCGAAATCATCCAAAACGTAGTCGTTGGGATCGATATGTAAGCCGCGATAAGGGGGAGCCATTGTCATGGGCAACGTTTCCAGACCCTGCGCCACAAGATGACGAATAAGGGCCAACCGACGATTTAAGCGTCCGCCATAATCGTGCGGATAGCCAAACAACATGCGTTGGCGCTGCTCATCGGTCAGACTGAAAACGCCGGTAGTTACCGGACCCGTTGCAAAGAAAACGTCTTTTGTGAACGTTAACGGACTTCCATCGGCAGCCCCGGAAAATTTAAGAAACTGCCAGACAGCTTCTTCCGCGTAGCGATAAACCAGATTGGAATGATCAATTAGTATAGCCGGATTACCGCCCCTTTCATCACGCTGAACCCATTCGAACAACACCGGACAGGTAAGCACCATCTCCGAAAATCGGTCTGTGTGCGGAATAACGTCCATCCCAACCGTTCGCCCCATAGCATGGAGCAGGTTCGTAACTATTTTAAGCTGTTTTTCAACGGAGTCGAGAGCGGGTACAAACCGGGCCAGTTCAACATCGAAAAACTCCGGGTTAATTTGCCAGCTCACCATGCCATACAAACTTCCAACCACGCCCGGCTCCCAAATGGGCAGCAAGTGAATACTATCGTGACTGGCGGGTAAGGTCATCACATAACTGATGATTTTCCAGAACGAGCCAATGGTTCGAACATTAACCCCAACCATGTTACTGCGTTTCAACCACGAGCCATCTGCATGGATTCGTGCCGGACTTTCAAAAGTTTCGCCGGGATCTAATGCCCGGCGCAGTGCCTCGTTACCAAGTCGTTTGTGCAGAATTTCCAACGTCTGATAAACCGAAAACTGCACTGCGGTCTGGGGGAGCAGATTTGGTATAAACGACGAACGACCCGATTGGTAAGCCCCTGTATAGGTAGCGCAATTCTGATACCAGTCGTCTTGCAGATTGTCGATGGAGGTTGGCATAGAACAAATGTAAACCGGTTTTTGTAAAACCAAACACACTTTCCTTTCTGTCATTTTGACACAGAAACACTAGTAACAAGCACCATTCATTAGTCAACAACTACCTTAA
>JANXVQ010000907.1 GCA_025351545.1 Spirosoma sp. | reverse complement strand
TGAAGTTTTTTATCTTCAAGGATCTTATAATCACTCACTTCCTCACATGAAATCAGTTTACAGTCTCTTTCTGCTGGCCTCTCTGGCTAGTTCTTATGTTGCTTTGGCACAGGCACCTTCTATTGATCAGTCAATTTCGATGAAGAGTGTATCGAATCCACAACTTTCGCCCGATGGCAAGTTGGTCGCCTACACCCTTACCAAAACCAATTGGGACGAGAACGCTTACGACACCGATATCTGGCTGGCGAATACAACCACCGGCGATCACTTTCAATTAACTAACTCCAAAAAATCGAACAGCAATCCCGCCTGGTCACCCGATGGAAAATGGCTGGCATTTCTGTCAACGCGCGACGATAAATCACAACTGTATGTAATTAGCCCAGGCGGTGGCGAAGCCCGGCCACTGACCAAGTTTGAGACCGGTGTGACGGCATTTAAATGGTCGCCAACGGGCAAACAGATTGTTTTTTCGGCTACCGTCCCCGACGCGAAAACCGATAAAGATCGCAAGGAAAAATACAGCGATTACGAAGTCGTACACGACGATTATAAGATGGTTCATCTGTATTTGCTCGACAGTCTGGCAAATGAGAAGCCATCCAAGGGCAAAGCATTAACCAAAGGAATTGGATTTTCGGTCGGTAGCTTTGAGGTGTCGCCCGATGGGAAGAAAATTGCGTTCGATGCGTCGAAAAACCCCGATTTGATCAACAACCATACATCTGATTTATACGTACTGACTCTCGGCGATACACTAACACGAAAGATTGTTTCCCTGAAAGGCCCCGACCAGAATCCGGTTTGGTCGCCCGATGGTCAGCAAATTGCGTTCACGACGGCCAACGAAAACGAGTTTTACTTCTATACGAACCGGCTCATTGCTACGGTATCTGCTACGGGTGGTACGCCTAAAATGCTGACCAATACCTTCGACGAGAACGCGAATCTGCTGGAATGGACTACCGACGGAATTTTGTTCAGCGGGTATCAGAAAACCAGCGCTCACTTGTTCCGATTGAACCTTGCCACACAAAAAATAGAACGCCTGACAAAACCTGACAATCTGATGGCTACACAGTTTTCGTTCAGCAAAGATGGTCGCCAAATAGCTTTTGTAGGAGCATTACCGAACCAGTATGGTGAGATTCAAACGTCGGCAGTATCAGCATTCGCCCCCAAAACATTAACCGATATGGGGGCACAACTGGCTTCTTTCAAAATAGCGACCCGCGAGGTAATCAGTTGGAAATCGGGCGATGGAAACGTTATAGAGGGCATTTTAATTAAACCTGCCAATTACGATCCAGCGCGTAAATACCCGCTGCTCGTTGTTATTCACGGCGGGCCTACGGGTATAGACTTGCCTTCCATAACGGCCGATCGAAACTACCCAGTTGAGCAATTTACGAATAAAGGAGCACTCGTTTTACGGCCTAATTATCGGGGTTCGGCGGGTTATGGAGGAAAATTCCGAGCGTTGAATGTCAAGAATTTAGGCCTGGGCGACTACGACGATGTGATTTCGGGAGTCGATTACCTGATTAATAAGGGGCTGGTTGATAAAGATAAAGTTGGTGCGATGGGTTGGAGTCAGGGCGGTTATATCTCGGCCTTCATTACGACTTACAGCGACCGTTTCAAAGCAACTTCTGTGGGGGCCGGTATCTCGAACTGGGCAACCTATTACCAAAATACCGACATTACTCCCTTCACCCGGCAGTACCTTCAGGGAACACCCTGGGATAATGCCGATATTTACCAGAAAACGTCACCAATCAGTTATATCAATCGCGCCAAAACACCAACCCTTATCCAGCATGGCGAATTAGACAAGCGGGTGCCCATTGCCAATGCCTATGAATTACGTCTGGCTCTGGAGGATAAAGGTGTACCGGTAAAAATGGTTGTTTATAAAGGCTTTGGTCATGGTATTACCAAACCCAAGTCGATGCGGCAGGTGATGGAGGAAAATTACCGATGGTTCAGTAAATACATTTGGGGAGAAAATCTTTAAGAAGCAGAGTTTCTTTTGAATCGTAAACACTGCCTTCTGCCAGCAGCAGAAACACAAAGTCCCCAGCAGATGGTCTACCGGGGACTTTGTCAGATTGTTAAGAGTAAAACGCCCTTACTATGTACAATATTGTAGGTGCAGAAAAACTAGTAAGTAGTTTTTCAATTTATGCTATTATAATTCATTTAGTAACCAATACGTACGAATATTTAACTTTAGACTATGTCTTTTTTAGTTCTTGATCTCGAAATGACTGGCCCCGAGCCAGACTATAACGAGATAATCCAGGTAGGTGCCGTGCTCTTCGACGACAATTGGGTTGAAAAAGGTCGGTACTTAACCAATGTATATCCCGAAAATAAAGATGCGTTTTCGTCATCTTCCGAAAAGATTCATAACCTATCGCTGGCTGAGCTGGAAGATGCGCCTATGATTTACGACGTGTTGCCTGAACTGGAAGTATGGATTTGTAAAGAACTCGGCCTGCGGGTTCCCAAGGAGCAGGTAGATCGAACACCTTTTTTGCGTGATGTGATTATTTGCGGGCAGAGCGTCATTAACGACATCAACTTTTTAAAAGAAGCCTACCGCTACGAAAAACTCAAGTGGCCCTACTCGCGTGTTTTGCTCGATCTGCATACGCTGGCTTACTTTACATTCCGGGTTTTAAAAGCCAACGGTCGTAAAGTACCCGACCGTTTGAGCCTGACGGCTATTGCCAGTTATTTTGGTTTCGCCCGGGAAGACGGTTTTCATAATGCGCTGGAAGATGCGGTTTTAACAGCACAATGTCTGAAAGAAGTATTCAAGCTGAGTGAGCAATTGAAACTCTCCGTATAGACTGAGAATTTCGTTTTTACCCGCGCCCTTACAGGGTTTCTATGAAATCAGGAAAGGGCGTGGGCTGAAACATAACACAAAGACAATCAGAGCAATCCAGCCCAACACTTGCCGTTTTAAATCCAGGGGTTCGTCTAATTCGGTTTCGGGATGGTAAATGCCCAGGAAGCGGCCCAACACGAATGTAAAGGCCAGAAAACCAGAGTACCCTTCCATATCGGGGCGCACCCACGACACCACCAACTGAGCAGCCACAACGCTGAGTGTAATGAGCAGGGAAGTCATACGATTTTCGCTGATGCGCGAAAAAGC
Organism: Spirosoma sp.; assembly: GCA_025351545.1. GTDB lineage: Bacteria > Bacteroidota > Bacteroidia > Cytophagales > Spirosomataceae > Spirosoma. The sequence goes on along the minus strand of JANXVQ010000907.1, from coordinate 4,681 downwards.
CAGATAGAGAAAGCCAATGTAGAGTCCAAACGAGCCCAACTCCGAGAAAAAAGCATTATCGGTTGGTACGGCAAAATCAGTTGGTTTGAATACGCCCAATCCGGCATAAAAGGCAAAACCAACAAACAATATGGGCGACAACCAGTGGAATCGTTTCCGGCCGATAAGCCCGTAGAGAATGTGCCCGCCGTCTAACTGCCCAATTGGAATCAGGTTGAGCGACGTAAAAAACAACGCCAGATAACCCGCCAATAGATAAGGATAGTGAATCATTTCATAAGGATGCGGTACTCGGGCAGGATCGGCCACATGATTTTTGAAGAAATTAAACAGCAGATTATCACCCAACCCAACGGCCCCGCCTTCTGGCAGATGCTGATACGCATACAATCCATAATCCAGCCCCCATTTCTGATATTCGGGATGGATGGTAAAGATGAATTCGGGAGGTGGCAAATGCGTAAAACCATACCAGAGCACAACCAGCGCCAGTGCAAACCCGGCTAATGGTCCGGCAATGCCAATGTCGAAGTATTTCCGGCGGCTGTTAATATAATCCTGAATCCGGATGAAGGCGCCCAGCGTACCAATGCTTTGCCCGATACCAATCCAGAGAGGAATATAGTACGGCAACGTTACCCGCACTTGGTTGGCTTTTGCGGTAAAATAATGGCCAAATTCATGGACAGTTAAAATTGCCAGAAACGGCACTGAAAACTGAAACCCAGCCACAAACTCTGCCCAACCGAGAGTTTTCATTCCTTCAATTGGAATAAATAACCGCCCAAACATCCACTCGGCGCCAGCCATTGTGGTGGTAATCAGGGTAATCAAAAAAAGACCTCCATGCAGGAGGTAAGTGCGCGTATTCTTATTCATGCAGGAAGTAAGATGTAAGCTATAGGATGTAAATTTTACAGGAGAAAGTGTACATCCTATAGCTTACATAAATTATACATCGTTTAAATAATCAAGAATCGTCAGAGGTGGCTTTACGTGTACAGCTTGAATACCTAACTCAGCAGCGGCCTTGATGTTCGCAGCATTATCATCAAAAAAAGCCGTTTCTTCGGGTACTAACCCAGCCTCGTCCAGTACGTGCATATAAATTTCGGGGGCCGGTTTCATCAAACGAACGGCGTAGGAATAAAACACCCGTTCAAAGAGTTCCTCCAGCGTTGGCTGATTCATTTCTGTCAGTACACGGTTCACCTGCCGGATATGAATCGGACTGGTATTGCTAAGCAGGAACAGGCGATGAGTCGATTTCAGTTCTTTAATTCGCTCAATGCGGTCGACAGGCAGGTCGAGCAGAACGGTATTCCAGGCGGTATCAATCACCTCGTCGGCCCAGTCATCATTTTTCAACAACCGCCGAACATGACTTCGGAATATGTCGTCGTCAACCAGACCGGTTTCGTACTGATTCCAGATATCATGCTGTTTCCAGATGGCCCGAACTTCATCTTCGGGCAGGTTAGCCAGCATGGCAAAATTCCGAACAGGAGCCGTCAGGTCAATTGGGATGATGACATCACCGAGATCGAAAATAAGGTTTTTAAGCGTTGATTTATTGGGTATGGACTCCATTCGCAGATTCGGTTCTGGCCTTAAATAAACCGGGAGCCAAAGATAACGTTAGATTTGCAGACAAACCGTGAAATAGCATGGCAAAGTTGACAGTAAAGAACGTCGGTCCGATTCGGGAAGCTGAATTAGAGGTCAAAAGGCATACGGTATTTATCGGTCCGCAGGGTTCAGGAAAAAGTACGCTTGCGAAGTTGATTGCGATTGGCGGGGATAATAAATTAAGCGAACCTTCAGTTCGTGATATTGAATCTTTAATTACAAAGTTTAATCTAAATGCATTCATTGATGACGAGATAACTTACTGGGGGTTTACCGACAATTTCTATAAATTGACATATAAAAAAGGTTTACAATTTGACTTTACTGATCGGGGGCAGAATTTCATCAATGATAATTTGTCATTGTTCATAGAGGAGAATGCCATGTACTCGCAAGTCCTACCTTTAAAGATTTTTCGCACGTCAACGAAGTGGAATGGACATTCCCCTTTATACGAGGGGAATGTAATGGCTCACAGTTTAAATTTTTACCAACAAATTTTACCTAAAATATTTGGATCTTATTCTACCTTAATACCAACAGAACGCCACCTTTTTCCTCTCTTGTCTGATTCTATCTGGAGCTTACTAAGCGCAGATATTAGTTTGCCGGAATCTGTAAAATCATTCGGGCAGGAATTTGAAAGATCAAGGAATAGGCAAAGCCAACTTCAAATACCTTTTCTAAACATTCGTTACAACAGGGAAAATGGTCGGGATTTAATTTATTACTCCGACGATAAATCTGTTATTTTATCACAAAGTGCCAGTGGTTATCAAGCTGTTGTCCCATTACTTCTTGTAGTTGAACATCAGCGTCGTCAAGCTAACCGTCGCTTTATCATCGAAGAACCTGAACTCAACCTCTACCCTACGGCTCAGAAAGACCTAATTTACAGTCTAATGAGTGGACTTCAGCCTGATGTTGAGTACAAGGACGCGGAATGGGTTATAACAACGCATAGCCCCTATGTGCTAAGCTCATTTAATACGCTCATGCTGGCTTATAAAGTGGCACAAAAGAGCGACGCGCTACGGGCAGAAGTTGAGAAAATCATACCACCCCGGTGCTGGATTAATCCCGATGAGTTTGCGGCTTATTATGTGGATGGCGGCACGGTTCGGAATATAATCAGCGATAAAACCGGTCTGATTGCCGACAACGAACTTGACGACGTTTCGGAAGATCTGGCTGGAGAACAAGACCTGTTATTAAACCTATATCGAAGTATCCCCAGTGCGTGACTTGATCAAACAGGCGTTTATCTTAACAGAACAAAACAGTTGTTTGAAAACACTGACCGACTCGGAATTTCATATTTACGACGACACGACCGATAAAAAACAATGTCATATCCAGGACAATCCCACTGGTATCAGGCATTTTAAAGTTGAAAATCCAACTGGCCGCGACATTCACTTTTTGTCTATTGATCATTGTCTTCTTTTTGACGGAGACTCAGCTCACTGTGATTGCGCCGTCTTTGATGAGAAAACATTTTGTTTCATAGAAATTAAGGAAACTACACGGCCTAACAAACGTGCAGAATACACTCATGATGCAAAAGAGCAACTTAAAGCAACAATTCAGCATTTCCAGGAACGGGTAGCATTTACCACGAAACGTATTGAAGCCTATTTATGTGTTGGAGACACGTCTCCACGTCCAGCCAGACAATCAAACAATTTAAACGAGCAAGTCGAATTCGCGGACATGAAAGCTGTTTTATACCGTGGAAACCAAAAACGTTTTGCATAAAAGAGCCCCTGAAAACATTTTCAGGGGCTCTTTCTATATAAAGAAAAACTATCTACTCCACCACAACGCCCATGTCGCAGAATTTATCAATACGCTGATTGATACGCTCCTGAGGGTCGATGGCACTAAGCTCGGCAATGATTTTCAGGATAACTTCTTTCAAATGATTCGCCATTCCCTGATGATCGTTGTGCGCCCCACCAATGGGTTCCTCTACAATTTCATCAACTAATTTGTTCATTTTCATATCGCGGGCGGTTAGCTTCATCGCTTCGGCCGCCTGTTCTTTAAAATCCCAGCTCCGCCAGAGAATAGTGGAACAGTTTTCGGGCGAGATAACCGAATACCAGGTATTTTCGAGCATAAGTACCTTATCACCAATGGCAATGCCCAAGGCGCCACCCGATGCACCTTCGCCGATGACAATGCAAATAACGGGAACCGTCAGCATGAACATCTCTTTCAGGTTGCGGGCAATGGCTTCTCCCTGGCCACGCTCTTCGGCTTCCAAACCCGGAAATGCACCCGGCGTGTCAATTAACGTTATAATGGGCTTGTTAAACTTCTCGGCCAGCTTCATCAGCCGCAAGGCTTTCCGATACCCTTCGGGATTCGGCATGCCGAAGTTACGGTACTGACGCTGCTTCGTATTGCGGCCTTTCTGCTGCCCGATAATCATCACTGTCTGATCACCAAGTTCACAAAAACCGCCCACCATAGCCGGATCATCACGAACGGTACGATCGCCGTGTAGCTCGATAAACTGATCGCACATGAGCGAAATATAATCGAGCGTATAGGGCCGGTCTGGATGGCGCGACAGTTGAACTCGCTGCCAGCGCGTCAGGTTCTGAAAAATTTCCCGGCGCAGTCTATCAATACTCTGCTCCAGCACATTAACGGCTTCACTGACATCTACATTGCTGGTTTGGGCCAATTTCTTGGTCTCTTCCAACCGTGCTTCGAGGTCGGCAATGGGCTTCTCAAAATCGAGGTATGTTCTCATTCAATAATGACCGGGTCGCCGGTACGATTATGAATGATAAATGAGGAATGGGACCAGTAGCATCATTCGCACGGGCGGCCCCGATTCCTCATTTATCATTCACATTTATAAGTCAAAGCTTTCTCCTTTCTTAGGTATAGTCACCTGCGGATAACCCTCTTCGGCCAAGGTGGCTTTGAAGGATTCCATACTTTCATATTCGCCGTGAACCAGAAAAATATTTCTGAGCATTTCGGGCGATTGCATACTCACAAAATTAGTCAGATCGTTACGATCTCCATGTCCACT
>JANXVQ010000889.1 GCA_025351545.1 Spirosoma sp. | reverse complement strand
ATCTGGTCGAAGTATTTTTCCTTTTTAGCCGAGGCTTCAAGAGTACCGAGGTCTTTCTCAACCTGCGTTGTGTAATCGTACTCTTTGTCGCCGAGCCACTTGGTGAAATCACTATATTCGGCATCGGTCAAATGAAATTCGCGGGCGGGCTTAATCGTTGCATGCTCATAGTGATACTTCACCGCATAATCGAAAATCAGCCCTTTATTGGTTAGACTGAGCGCAACGGGCGACGGTGTCTGTGCTTCCACGATAACATCCGGCAGAACGCCACCGCCATCATACACTACGCGACCCGCTTTGGTTTTAAACGCAGTTTTGAGCGAGTCAGGAATCTTGCCAACGCTGCCGTCGGGATTTCGGTGGCTGTAGTCGATGGCCTGAATACAGCGTCCGCTTGGAATATAATACTTCGCCGTCGTGATTTTTAGTTTCGTATTGAACGACAGTTCGCGTGTGGTTTGCACCAGTCCTTTTCCATAGGTACGCTGCCCTACCAGAACCCCCCGGTCATAATCCTGAATAACGCCCGCCACAATTTCCGCAGCCGATGCGCTGTGGCTATTCGTGAGAACAATAATCGGCATTTCGAGATCCAATGGCGGATTCATGGCCGTGTAGGTTTTATTCCACTCCGTTACTTTGCCTTTCGTTGTCACAACTTCCGAGTCTTTCGGAATAAAAATATTGGAGATGTCGATGGCCATGTTGAGCAATCCACCCGGATTCTCCCGAACGTCGAGGATGAGTTTTTTCATGCCCTTACCTTTCAGTTCCTGAAAAGCGCTACGCACTTCGCGCGAGGCTGTTCCCGTAAAATCTTTAAGATCGATATACCCAACTTCATCGGATACCATCCCGAAGTAAGGGACATTGGTCATTTTCACCACATCCCGGATAACACTGAGTTCGACGGGGTCTTTCTGCCCGTATCGCCGAACACTCAGTTTCACAGCCGTGTTATTCTGGCCTTTCAGCAATTTGCCGGGATCCGCATCTTTACGGCTTTTCAAGTCCACACCATCTACCTTAATTACCTCATCACCAATTTTCAGGCCCGATTTTTCGGCAGGTGTTCCTTCATAAACCATCAGAACAATACTTTTTCCTTGCCGCTGTCCGATGAGGGCACCAATGCCGTTGTAGCGACCGGTGGTCATGGTCATGTAATCCTCAATTTCATCCTCCGCAAAGAAGTTCGTGTACGGATCAAGGGCTTTCAGCATGGCGTCGATGCTGGTTTTAACCATGCGGTTCGGGTTCACCTCATCTACATAATATAGATTGAGTTCTTTAAACAGCGTGGCGTAAATGTCGAGGTTACGGGCTATCTCGAAGAAGCGGTCGTCGGTTTTGAACGAAAAGAAACCAATACCGCCCGCCACGAGGACCGAGGAGGCTAACAGGGTAAGGCGTTTAGAGAAGCGCATAAATTGAGTCGTTAACGGTTTGCCGTAGCGGTCTTGAGTCGTCAGTCCTGAATGAATAGGATTATAAACGGAAAACGGCCAATTAGCGATTGATTATTTTCTTCAATGCTAATTTCATACCTTTTTCTATCTCTTCAAACGAAATAATTTGTTTGGCGGTATAAAGAAAAGCAATGTAGGCGGGTGGCGTATGTTCCGGACCCATTATCAGCTTGTTCAGGCGGTAGGTTTCCCGCACTCGCCGACGAATAAGATTTCGGTCAACGGCGCGTTTAAACATTCGTTTGGGAACGGTAATGACAATAGCGGGCAGGGGTGGCTCGCTTTCCAGACTGGTTTCGGGTTGGGGAATGTAGAGCACCCGAAACGGAAAAAGGTAGAACGTCTGCACGGACGAACTACCTTTTTTAAATAATTCACTCAGAATCTTTTTGCTGCAAAGTCGCTCTGATTTCGGAAAGGTTTGCGGCATGCACTAGTGGTTAAGTAAGCGTAATTAGTGCTTGGCGATATAGTATAGCTATGACCGCACGGGCGTTTCCACAAATGGGCGGCACCGCACTAATCACAAGCCACTACAGTTTAAAGCGTTCGCCTTTTTTCTCGTCCGAGACGGTCAACTTGTGGCGACCTTTGGCACGACGGCGAGCTAGAACCTGACGGCCATTAGCAGAAGCCATCCGCTCGCGGAAGCCGTGTTTGTTTTTCCGCTTCCGATTTGATGGTTGGTACGTTCTTTTCATGATATATATTAACCTAAAACCTTTGTTTTTCCAAATGAGTCCGCAAAGATAGGAGAATGACCGCATTTTACCAAGTATGAATTCATAAAAACGATTTGATTGACTGGTAGTTACTTTTGTAAGAATTATTATTCCGTATCTGTATGCACTATCGCCTGTCTGTTGACCAACCCGCCGGATCGCAAACGACCACAACCGCCCATTACATTGCCGTTGACGCACGATTAACCGACATTACGACGCCAGAAGTTGATTTGCAATTGCCCGCATGGCGTCCCGGACGGTATGAGCTACAGCAGTTTGCGAAAAATATTCAACGATTTGAGGTAGTTGACAAAGAAGGTCAGCCGCTGCCGTTTCGCAAAATCACGAAAGATCGCTGGCGTGTGCAGACCAGGAATATCACCGAACTGACTGTCCGTTATAATTATTATGCCTTTCTGGCAACGCCCAACCAACTCAATGCAGGTAGTAGTTTCGTAAGTGAAACACTGCTGTATGTCAATCCGGTAAACCTATGCTTATACGCTGAGGGGCGAATTTTAGAGCCCTGTACGCTTGAATTATCTATTCCCGATAGCTGGACAGTGGCTTGCGGCCTATCGCAGTCCGACCTCAAACAGACCGGTGCCCGAACGCTTTTAGCCGCCGACTTTTACGAGCTGGTCGACTGTCCGCTAATGGCTGCACCGGTTATTCAGGACATCCAATATGAAGTAGACGGCGTTAAATTCCATGTCTGGATTCAGGGCGGTCGGCGAACGGATGGAGAGCCGACGTTCAACGCTGAGCGGATTGTTGAGGATTTCAGCCGGTTTTCGGCGAAGCAACTTTCCTTGTATGGTGAATTTCCTGAACGGGCGTACCATTTTCTGACGCTGATTTTACCCGTACCGTATTATCATGGAGTCGAACACCGCAATTCAACAGTGCTCGTACTTGGTCCTAATGACGAAGGAGAGGGGTTATATCAGGATTTGCTGGGTGTATCGTCGCACGAGCTGTTTCATGCCTGGAATATTATCCGAATTCGCCCGACCGAATTACTGCCGTATGATTTTACGCAGGAAAATTACTTTTCAACCTGTTTTGTTGCAGAGGGCGTAACGACTTATTACGGCGATTTGATGCTCCGGCAATCGGGCGTTTTCACCGACGAAGCGTATCTGAAAGAGTTGCAGGTATTGTTTAAGCGGCATTTCGAGAATAACGGGCGGGCATTTCAGTCGCTTACCGAATCGTCGTGGGATTTGTGGCTGGATGGTTATGATAAAGGCGTGCCTGACCGTAAAGTGTCTGTTTACTATAAAGGCGCTATCGCTGCTCTGATTCTGGATTTACATATTCGCCAATTAACCGATCATTCCCGCTCATTAGATGATGTAATGCGCCTGATGTGGGAGCGTTTTGGCAAACCTTTCATCGGCTACACACTAGACGATTATCGGACCGTAACCGAATTTGTAGCGGGCGAATCGCTGGATTGGTATTATGACTTATGTATTTTCGGCAACCAGCCACTCGAAGGGAAGCTAAACGAATATTTGGCCTGGGTGGGCTTACTTGTTGCGTATGAGGAACCCAGCCCCGATCAGGCTGGCGGTATTCGATTGCTGGAATTAGACAATGAGGATGGCTATAAACAGCGAGCCCGCTGGTTTGGCAGTAAGCCCGTGATGGCGCAAGGCTCCAGCCTTGTGCCATCGCGGCCATCCTCTTAGTATTGCCAGCCCCTTTTATGCTTTAACAAACATACTCTTTCCCACTATATTTATGACGAATCGATTGCCACTGTTATTTCTTCTCCTGCCAAGTCTGCTACTGGCGCAGCCGAAACCCGAAAAGTCCTGGATGCTCGGTCCCTTTCTGAAAGAGAATACCCACAACCCAATTTTAGCCGCTAAAGCCAGTTCAGCCTTCTATTGCCCGGTCAAAAAAGAAACAGTTCGCTGGGAGGAAAAGGACGTGTATAATCCGGCAGCGGTGGTGCGCAACGGCAAGGTATATATGGTTTACCGGGCCGAAGACACTGTCCGGCGTGTGGGTGGTACATCGCGGTTAGGCTTGGCGATCAGCACCGATGGCATTCACTTCAAACGCCTGCCCAAACCCGTTTTCTACCCCAACAACGATCCCATGAAAATCTATGAGTGGGAGGGGGGCTGCGAAGATCCGCGCATTGTAGAAAGTGTCAATGGAGTATATGTAATGACTTATTCCGCCTACGACGGCGGTAAAGCACGGCTTTGTGTGGCCACCTCGCGCGATCTGATAACCTGGCATAAGCAGGGACTGGCTTTTGGTGATTTCGATAAGGGGAAATACCGAAATCGTTGGTCTAAATCGGGCGCTATTGTGTGCAAACGTGTGGGTAGCCGGTTAATCGCACAGAAGATAAATGGAAAATATTGGATGTATTGGGGCGATCAACCCCAGCTTCGCCTGGCCGAATCAACCGATCTATTGCATTGGACACCGCTCGAAACAGGCAACGGTGAATCTATTGTTGCGGCTGAGTCCCGGAAGGGTACGCACGACGTTCGTCTGATTGAACCCGGTCCATATGCCATGCTGACGCCCAAGGGTATTCTGCTGATTTACAACGGGATGAACGATGCCAAAAATGGTGATGTGAACCTGCCCGAAGGTGCTTACGCGGGTGGACAACTCCTGTTTGATGCGCACAATCCGGCCAAGTTGCTTGATCGTTCGGAAACGTATTTTATCAAACCCGACCAACCTTACGAAATGCAAGGTCAGGTTAACCAAGTCTGTTTTTTGGAAGGTATGGTGCCGTTTCGGGGCCGGTGGTTTTTATATTATGGCACCGCCGATTCCAAAATCGGTGTGGCTGTTGCTAAGCAGTAAACAATGGCTAAACGACGGCGCGAGGCTCCAGGCTCGTGCCATTTGATAATCCAGAAACTTCTCTTTTCATGCAAACATCCCGCCCTCAAACCCTGACTTTTGATGAATATGTCAAACACGATGCTACGGCACTGGCCGAACTAGTTCGTGTTGGTGATGTTTCACCTGCCGAACTCCTCGAAACGGCCATTGCCCGCGCCGAAGCCGTTAATCCACAACTGAATGCTATCGTAACACCTTTATACGATAAAGGTCGCGATATGGCTAAGCAGTTGCCTGAGGCTGGCCTATTTCGGGGTGTGCCATTTCTACTAAAAGACTTGCAGGTTGAATGGGCCGGAACACCCCTGAAATCGGGTTGCCGTGGGTATCATAATTACGTGTCAGCAGATGATAGCGAGGTTGTTAAGCGGTGGAAAGCGGCCGGGCTGGTTTTCTTCGGGAAAACCAATACACCGGAATTTGGCCTGACACCCTATACTGAATCAAAACTCTACGGGCCTGCCCACAATCCCTGGAATTTGACCCGTTCGCCGGGCGGGTCTAGTGGTGGATCGGCAAGCGCCGTAGCCGCTGGTATTGTTCCAGTTGCAGCCGCAACCGATGGGGGTGGGTCTATTCGTATTCCCGCTTCCTGCTGCGGCTTATTTGGGTTGAAACCCTCGCGGGGGCGCGTCACGCTCGGCCCACGTTTTGGTGAATTGTGGAATGGTGCCGTGGCTACTCACGCACTCACACGCAGTGTCCGCGATAGCGCTGCCTTGCTCGATGCTGTGGCTGGCTCAATGCCGGGCGATCCTTATGGCGTTGCCGCACCCGAACGTCCGTTTCGTGAAGAAGTTAGCCGGGAACCGGGTAAGTTGAGGATTGCCTTCTCTACACAATCATTAATGCCTTCGCAATCCGTTGATCCAGCGTGCATAAAATCGGTGCTGGAAACGGTTCGCCTGTTGGAAAGTCTAGGCCATAGTGTCGAAGAAGTGCCGTTGCCGTATGAGAAAAGCCTGGTGACGGAAGCGTTTTTTCTAAGCGTGTTGAGCGAAACGGCAGCTACATTTCGGGAGTTGGCTACCTACTTAGGCAGACCTGTCCGGCGGGAGGATGTCGAGCTAAATACTTGGGTGCAGGCCCGATTGTCCGGTGGTTTTTCGGCGGCTGATGTAGCTTACCAAAAACGTCGATGGAATACCCTCAGCCGAGGTATGGGACAATTTCACGAAACGTACGACCTGTTTCTAACGCCGACTTTACCCCGACCGCCTATTGCTACCGGAACGTTTCAGAACAAAGCATCGGAAGAACGGCTGATTAAATTGGTGGATTCGGTTGGCGGATTGAAATACCTCAAGGGTAGCAAAATTGTGAATGAATTGGCCGAACGCTCACTGAGCTATATTTCGTTTACGGTAATTACAAACATGACCGGCCAACCGTCCATGTCGGTGCCGTTACACTGGTCGCCCGATGGATTGCCTATCGGCGTTATGTTTGCGGCCAAACTTGGCGACGAAGCAACCTTATTCCGGTTGGCGGGGCAGCTGGAGCAGGCACGCCCGTGGTTTGATAAATTGGCAGTTTTGTAAAGGCGCAATACCTTATCGGCAACTGCTCCCGTGAAGTTTCCTGCGATCGTGCGGCAACTCGGTCGGATTCAGGCAGCATCCGGCACGCCTTTTCTGCCCGTACGATCCGAAAATGTCAGGGCTATAAACGTTTACAAAGCAATGGGCTTTGAAACCCGGAAGGAGATTTATATTTATATTTTGCAAAAAAATTAACCAACTGGTTCGTACTATTTATCCACTAAATGAGAGGTGATCAGGCCATTCTGAACATGCCATAAACGCATGTCAAGATTGACACAGCAACAAATAAACGCTTGGGAATGACCCTAATCTACTCGCTGTAATCCAGCTCTTTTCCAAACGTCTCTTCCATTGTAAGCAGTGACCAAACGCCAAGGCCGAAGCAAATGGCGGCTACTACAGCGGCCGCTTCCAGCACCCCGAGACTGGATTTCATAGCCTGGAACGCAGGAATGGTGAGCAAGGTTGTGGCTCGAACATTGTTGGCAACGGAGGTTGTTGCCGTGGCTCGGAGATTGGTCCCGAAGCTTTCGGCGGTGATAGTCAGAAACATAGCGATGTAGCCAATCCCGAAGCCCATTGCCAGACACACGGCGTAAAATGCACTCGTTGAGCTAATGCCGCCAAACAAATAAATAAGGACAAAAACGAACGTCAATCCCATCATCAGGCCGATGGCTTTCCGGCGAGACCGTAACCACTGACTCAGAATACCGCTAAACAAATCGCCGATAGCCGTACCAATATACGTAAACATCACGCACCGCCCTGGCTGGATGGCTTCCTCAATGCCTAATGCTTTTCCAAACTCATTTCCAAATGTCGCCAGAATGCCGATAACCAAATACGTAGGAATGGCAATTCCCATGCAGCGGAGGTAACGTAAAACCTGCGTTCGCCCTCGAAATAATGCCCGGAAATTTCCCCGCGATACGGTTGTATCACGAACGCGTTTGAACATGCCGGATTCGAGTATATTGACCCGTAAAACCAGTAGACCTAACCCCAATCCACCCCCAATAAAATAGGTTGTGCGCCAGTCGAAAAGGGCCACGGTAAAATAGGCGACCACGGCACCCAACAGGCCTACGCTGGCCACTAACGATGACCCGTAACCACGCAGGTGAGGAGGTAAAATCTCACTCACGAGTGTAATACCAGCGCCCAACTCGCCCGCCAGCCCCAGCCCCGCAACAAACCGGAGTATGGCATATAATTGCGGATCATGAACAAAACCACAGGCCAGATTCGCCAGTGAGTAGGTGATGATACTCCCGAACAAAACCGATAGGCGTCCGCGTTTATCACCCAGAATCCCCCAGAGAATACCGCCAACGAGCAAGCCTGTCTGTTGGAAATTTATAATCCTACCGCCAACCAGCGAGATATCGGTTTCAGACAGGCCGAGGTCTTTCAGGCTTGGAACCCGAACAATATTGAACAGGAGCAAATCATACACATCTACGAAATAGCCCAGTGCAGCCACAATAACGGGCAGGGTGAACAATGGGCGGAGTGAATTTGAGGGCGTGAGGGTAGTGGTAAGTGGCATAGTGTACTGGTTCTGGCTTGGTTTGCATAACCAAATTGTACTGACGCCGAAGGTACGCAATATGCCAAAATGTCCATCTATTTTTGCCTAAAATTGACCTGTGAGTGGCGCAGATTAATCGGATTAACACCTTCGGTTCTCGTTGACATGCTTTCCTTCGACTAATTGAGTTGTTATTATTTGACATTCAGGCATTTATTGTATTTTTACTCCAAAATAACCACCTCAATGAGTATCTACAGAAATTCGAGAAATAACGAATAATATAAAGCGCCTATAGGTATAAATAAGGAAGAATTTGATACTTTATTTGTTGTTTTTGAAAAACTATATACGCCTAAGAACGTGTTGGGAAATTAGATTTGGGTTTTGGGCTTGATCCGTTGCAACATCAGCTGAATGTTGGCTAAAAGTAGCCAGCCTACCGAAGAAGATAGCGTGTATTCGTAATCTTTGACGATGCGCCGAAAAAAGTTTG
>JANXVQ010000882.1 GCA_025351545.1 Spirosoma sp. | reverse complement strand
TGGTTGGGTAAAGCCTGGTAATAATATTCCGGCAATTCGGTCAGCAACTGTCGTTTCAGCGAAATTTCCTGATGGTAATGCTCGTCTACATCAATAAGCCGGTCATTTTCGGACAAGGGAATTGTCCCCATTTTGTCGTTAAACTGCTGGCCGAAGGGGAAATAGGGAAGCATTGGCGATGTATGATGTTGAAAAAAGCTGGTATCATATATAACTTAATCAGGGGATTTGGCCAGGTGGCCGGTGCCGAGGTTTTTAAGCTGATAATGTGCTAACTTTCAGACAACCCCTCTTGAAAGAAGCTGCAAGCCTAATCCTGCTCCATTTGTTGGGCGCATGACGCCATCTTCTACCAGAAAACCGCCGGAAACGATGTCCTCAGCTAAGTCGAAACTGCCGTCAAGATCTAGATACCGAGTGTTCGGACAGGCAAATGCTGCATGAAGTGCCGCAGCGATGCTTATCCGACTTTCGTCGTTGCAGCCCCAAAACAACGATATGTTGGCTGGTCGGGCAATCGTGGCAATATCCAGCGCGGCCCGAATGCCTCCACATTTCATCAGTTTGATGTTGAAAATACCAAATGGCTGCGGCTGATGAGTTAGTTTTAAGGCCATTTCGGGACCTTTCAGCGACTCATCGGCCGCTAGTACACGTCGAACGTCATTGGGTAATGACAGTAATTCACGCTCCATGCCAACGGGCAACGGTTGTTCAATAAGTTCCACATCGGCAGTGCGGGTTATTGTTAGAAAACGTTGTAAATCAGCCAGTGAGTACCCTTGGTTGGCATCAACGCGAATGGCCATATTGCGTCCGTAGACTTCCCGAAGCTTTAGGATACGCTCACTATCTTCGGCCGCATCCAGGCCGGTTTTGACTTTCAACACCCGGAAACCAAGACTATAATATCCGGCGGCTTCGGCCAGGGTATCGTCCACGTTCATGATGCCGATGGTTACAGAAGTTGGTAAAGACTGGATCTTCTGGCCGTAAAACTGCACTACCGGAATACCCAAAAACTGGCCGAATGCATCGTGAAGTGCAATATCCAACGCGGCCAGCGTACCCGGTCTGTTCGGAAATTGTTGGTGAGCTTCGTCAATCAGGCTGTAAAAATGTCGGATATCACGCCCGACTAATCCCGTTAGCCACTCACTTTGCAGATTTTGCAACGTCTGTTCCGGTGATTCGCCTACAACTTCAAACGAGGGATTGGCAGCCCCAAGGCCAACAAGTCCATTCTCAAGTTCGATTTCCAAGAAGATATTTTCGACCTCCGATGTCGTTTCGTAAGCAATCGTATACGGCTTGGTGAGAGCCAGATTCTGGCGAAAGGCCCGAATTGATTTAATGCGCATGGGCCGGATTAAGTAGAGACTGGATGATTGGTAGAATGGAGTCAACACCTTCCTGCAAAGGAAGTAACACTGGAATTTTAAGTTGATCGGCAACTTGTTTCTGGTAGGCGAGAGCTTCCTCCAGCGTGCAATCTTCCGTATTGAGAGCCACGGCGATAACATCTGACCCATAGGCCCGAATCAGGGCAATTTCTGATTCTACCGACGGAATTTTCCCCCATGCCGGGTCGTGGTCGTAATAAATTCGCTTGGGTGCGTGAACGAGTACTACGTGCCGGGCATTTCCTGATACTAAAAACTCTGAACCACAGGGGCCGCTGGGATTTCGGAGAGCGGCTTGTCCTTCAATTAACAATACATCGGCTCCGGTTTCGCGCCAGCAGGAAACAAGCGCGTGTTCCAGCTCGCCGGATACAAAATCGTTGAGCGTTGAATCAAAGACGAAGCCGTGGTTTTCGCCTTGTAGCCACCCCGTTTGTCCGGTATAAATCATCTGCGCCTTCAGGCCATGCCGACCGCAGGCTTCCCGGATTAGTCGGGCAGTAGTACGTTTTCCCAGCGCGCAATCAGTACCCAGAACGGCAATAATCGGCGCGGTGATCGTGTTGATTTCCCCCGTCCAGAAATGCAGTTCATTTCGGGGTTTTGGGCGTCGCACGTCAATCAGTTCCCCGCCATATTGTTGAGCCAGAGCGACTATTTCCGGTTTGTCAGTCAAAAACTCGTGGAGGCCATTAACGACTGACAGCCCATTTTCGAGCCCATGTTTAATGTCGGCCAGCATTGTTGGCGGCAAAACGCCCCCGTTCGTGGCTATAGCGACAATGGCGTAGGAAACAGGACCAGCCAGCGCCAATGCCTGACTAACGGATGCAAAGACCGGAATGTCCCGAACGCGTCCATCCAGCACGATACCCGCGTCCTGCCCGGCGGTTGGTTCATCGACCACACCAACAACAATGTACCGTTCTGTTCCACGAATAAGGCCGTGGGCCGTTTTGGCAAACGGCGTACTTAATAAACCATCGGTGAGCAAAATGGCTCGTTTACTCATAAAGTGGTAATGCTTGTTTTTTCGATAAAAATATGTTTTTGTTCTTATAATTAGCACATATTTGAAACATAATAAGGCACAAATTAAAAATTTAGAATAATATTCTTTTAGATCTGTAATTTAACTTGTTGAAAAGGATACTATTCGCCACGGCTATCAGTTGAACGTACTCATGCGCGACATCAACGAATAGGCTCAGTTGCTGCCAACACCCACCAAAACCGTTTTACCATGACCTCTATTTTACGTTATCTGCTGGTTTGCTTACTGATTGGGCAGTTCAACGCTCAGGCGCAAACAGTTGGGCAGCCGCTGGCACTCCGCCTGAAAACGCTCGATTCTGCACTAGCGGTACTCCACAATCAGGCTATGTTCAATGGCGTCGTGCTGGTGGCAGAAAACGGGATTGTACGCTATAAAAAAGCACTTGGCACCGTAAATATTTTGACAAACGAACCCCTGACAACCAACTCAGCCTTTAATCTGGCATCGGTCTCGAAGCAGTTTATCGCGATAATGATCATGCAGTTGCAGGAAAGGGGGAAACTGCGTTACGACGAACTGGTACGGACCTATCTGCCTGATTTTCCGTATGATACCATCACCGTCCGGCACTTACTGAATCACACATCGGGTCTGCCTGAGTACTTTGATTTAGCGCAGCAATACACGGGGCCACTCGATACGCTCACCAATACCGGCATGCTTCAGTTGCTGCACGACCATAAGCCACCGCTTATATTTCACCCCGGCGACCGTTGGGAATACTGCAATACCGGCTATGTATTGTTGGGTTCCATTATTACCAGACAGTCTGGAATGCCTGTCGAAACGTTTTTCGACCAGAACATTGCCCGGCCGCTTAAGCTTAAGAACACCTATATCTATTACCTTAACAGCAGCACGACGCCCCGAAATCGCGTCTACGGCTTTCAACGGGAGAACGGAAAAAACGAACTTAATGACCTGATTCGGCTAGATGGCGTCATTGGCGATGGCAATGTCTATTCATCCGCTGAAGATTTGCTGATTTGGGACCAGGCATTATATGGGGAGAAGTTGGTCAAAGCCAGTACATTACGCGAAGCATTTACGCCCGCTAAACTCAATTCACGCAGCAACGAGCCGGGCAAGACGTATCCGTATGGGTTTGGCTGGATGATTGAGGAGAATGGTAAGGTGTTGAAACATACCGGTAGTTGGGCCGGCTTTCGGACGTTGATTGTTCGATACATTGACAAGAAACAAACCCTGATCGTGCTCACCAGTGGGACGAATGCCGCGGGTCGGGTGGCCGATGAAATTCTGACCGGTAAAATTCCACAATTACCTAAAACGCAGCTGATTACCAACATCCGACTTATTGATGGGACGGGTACGACTTCCCGTAAAGCAGCCGTGCGGCTACGAAACGATCGAATTTGGGAAACGGGTGATCTGACCGCCTTTCCAAGCGAGCCCGTGACCGACGGACACGGGATGGTGCTGGCACCGGGTTTTATCGACAGTCATAGCCACCATGTATCGGGACTGAGCGAGCAACCAGATGCGTTGGCAGCTATCAATCAAGGTATTACGACGATTGTATCTGGTCAGGATGGGGGAAGTTATTCACTGGACACCTTACAGGCCCAGTTAAAACGGCAGCCCGTAGCGGTCAATATCGCGACATACACCGGCCAGGCAACGTTGCGGCAACAGGTTATGGGTGCCAATGGCCTTTACCGAACGGCTAAACCAGATGAAGTCGCCCGGATGAAAGCCCTGCTACGCACCGAAATGAGCAAGGGTTCGCTGGGACTGTCGACGGGCCTCGAATATGAATCCGCTTTTTTTTCCAGTCGTGATGAGGTTATACAACTGGCTCAGGTAGCCGCCGATTCGGGTGGGCGATACATCAGCCACATCCGCAGCGAAGACATGATGCTGGATGATGCCGTAGATGAAATTATCCAGATTGGGCGCATAACCAAAATGCCGGTTCAGATTTCACACCTTAAAATCGCTCTTCGTGACAAATGGGGACAATCAGCGCGATTGCTGGCTCGGTTGGAGCAGGCCCGCGCCGAGGGCGTGAACATCACCGCCGATTGCTATCCGTACGATTATTGGATGTCTACCTTACGGGTGTTGTTCCCGAAGCGTGATTACACTAATTTAACCAGCGCCGAGTTTGCCGTAAATCAACTGTTCGATCCGTCGAAATCGGTGCTGGTACGTTTCGCGGCTAACCCGGCATACGCCGGGAAAACCGTTGGCGACATAGCCCAACTTCGACACGAAAAGCCCGCCCTAACGCTAATGGGATTAGTTGCCGAAGCATCAGCATTTGGCACGAAAAACCCTGAAACAACTGGTATTGAAGGGATTATGGGAAAATCAATGGATGAACCCGATGTGGCTAATTTCCTGACGTGGCCCCACACAATCATCTGTTCTGATGGAGCCAACTATGGTCACCCACGCGGCTACGGAGCCTTTACGCGGGTGCTGGGCCGATACGTTCGCGATCAGAAAATTATGCCGCTCGAAACGGCCATTAACTGTAGGGTGAGCTCTGCTGACTTCAGTACTGACAACCGCCGCCCGCTCATCACTGCCATTTAATTCAATGTCGTTCTGGCTGGCAATGCGGGTCACCACACGCTTAAGCTTTTTGCTACGCCAGCCACGGGGGTTGC
>JANXVQ010000865.1 GCA_025351545.1 Spirosoma sp. | reverse complement strand
TAAATAGAACGGGCATCTTTTTCGGCTACCGTCAACCGTTGATCGGCTTTTATGTTTGTAAGCAATTGTTGTTTACCCGTTGGCCAAACAATTCGAAGTGAGTCGATTACAGGATCAGTGCCGAGTCCAAAATGCAGTTGTGGCGACACACTCGACTGGTAACCCCGCGTTGGCATCTGTTCAACATATTGCTGTTTTCCCTTACGATAAAGCGTCACTTTTGCTCCGACACCCTGCGTATTCAGGCCAGCGCCTACTAGTTTTAGCGATAGGTAATGGTGTTTAAGCTCCTTATTCGATTCATTTTGCAAGATAAAAGCAGGTTGATTCGTGTTGTTCACGATCAGGTCCAGATCGCCATCGTTATCTAAATCGGCGTAGGCAGCTCCCGTACTATTGGAGGTTTGCGTTAATCCCCAGGCCGTTCCTACATTGGCAAATGTCACGTCGTTGCCCTGCGCTCCACCACGATTCCGAAACATATAGTTCATAACGTTTGACGACGGGATACGGTGTACCAGTTCCAGCACATCTTCACGCTGGAAATTGGCAGGGCGATTTTTCATAAAGTCGGTCATATACTTCAGGAAATCCAGATTAGTATAATCGCGAACGTAACCATTCGTAACATAGAGATCTTTCCAACCGTCATTGTCATAATCGGCCAACAATGGCGACCAACTCCAATCGGTATTTGCGATTCCCGCCAGTTGCCCTTCCTCGCGATAGGTGCCATCACCATTGCTAATTTGGAGCATATTCCGCATGTGCTGGTAATGAAACCCCGACGCCACAGCCAGATCAAACTTGTCATAATTGTCGGGAGCCATTAGCAGTTTCTGCCGCCGATTGTCTTCGGGCAGCATATCGAGCGTCATTATATCGGGCAGTCCATCGTTGTTTACATCGGCTACGGCATTGCCCATTGAAAACTGCGACGTGTGCCCAATACTAGTTTTCAGGTGGTCTGTAAACCGGCCATTATGATTGTTAATGTACAGATAGTCAGGCACTCCGTAGTCATTTGATATGTATAGATCAGGCCAGCCATCAGCATTCAGATCCGACACACCAATGCCCAATCCATAACTCAGTACTGAGCTACTCAGACCTGAGCGTTCCGTTACATCATCGAAATGATTGTTCGTATTTCGCAATAAGCGAACGCCAATTTCGGGGTTAGGCTGTTTCATCAAAGCGGCTGTGGCTCCAGGATCAAGGATGGGCAACAGACGCGGATTATGATTAAGCAGAAATACGTCGAGATCACCGTCGAGGTCGTAATCAAAAAACGTAGCTTGTGTACTTTGGCCTGGTTTATCCAAGCCATATTGCGCTGTTTTATCCGTAAAATGAGGAACGCCCTGCGCATCGGCACCATCGTTGATAAACAATTGGGGGATTCGTTTCTGGGGAGGCAAACTACCAGAATAACAAACAAATAAATCGAGTCGCCCGTCGCCGTTGACATCGGCCATTGTAACGCCTGTTCGCCAGGGACCTTCGCGCCCGGCCACACCTGCTGCCGCTGTTACATCGGTAAATTTTAGCGGGGCCGACCCTTGATTTCCCTTATTCAGATATAACTGATTGGGAACCATGTTGCCGCTGAAGTAGATATCGTCAAATCCATCATCGTTCAGGTCGCCAACGGCCACACCCCCACCGTTGTAGAAATATTCGTACATCAATACATTGGTATTCAGCCCTTCGGTCAGGTTGTTAGCAAACGTAATACCGGTCTGCTCAGGCGTCAGCGACGTAAAGAGTGGAGGTCCGGCCACTTCAGTGTTTTTTTCGGTTGAGTCCGAATTCTGGCAACCAGTTAAGCTGATAATCCCACTAAAGAAAAGTAAACGAAGAATCGTTTTCACGTACGATAGGCTTTTATTTTGGAGTAATACGGACGTTCCGCCGTTGCACGGATCCTCGCGCGTTACAAAATCTTATAAAAATAAATCAAAAAATGCCAGTACCCGTGAGTACTGGCATTTTTTGTAAACAAATAACTCAGTCGTTATTATTAATAACCGGGGTTCTGAATCAATTTACTGTTCCGGTTAATCTCATCCCGGCTGATCGGCATGAAATAGATATTATCCTTCCATGTCCGATTTTCCTTACCCGTTCCTAAGTCCTGCGGACTATAGGCATACGAATAGTTGTCCTTGTTATACTTGTATGTCGTTACTGATTTACCCGGCTTAAGTTTACCTGTAATGACCATAATTTTAGCTTGTTTGCCCAAAGCAGTCGGAGCAATCATCCACCGTCGAACGTCGAAGAAGCGTTGTTCTTCAAACAGCATTTCTATGTTCCGTTCGTTCTGATAACGCGTTACAAGTGCCGCACCCGACTCTGTTATGGCCGGCATTCCCACCCGCGACCGGATTTTATTGAGCCAGGTTTTAGCTTCAACATCCTGCCCAAGTGCCATACACGCTTCGGCATAGTTGAACACCACTTCCGTAAAGCGAATCTGAATCGAGGGTACTTCCTGACGAATATTCTGATCCACCAACGCTGGATCCGGGTCCATAAACTTACGAATGGCGTAGCCTGTCCAAGTACCATTCCAGTTCTCGATGGTACTATTTCGGGAATCTAAACCATTATACGGTGTGGCAGAACCAGCCGTTCCAACCTCATACTGACCCATTTGAATCTGACCGGCCGGGTCAATACCTGCACCATCGGCGGTACGTGGTTTCCATTGGGCACCATCATACAGAATAGATGCATAGAAACGTGGATCCCGATTTTCGTAGGGAGTTGCCGCATGAGCCGGATTCTTCCAGTCGAACTTGGTACCGTCCATCATCTCGTAATTATCTACCAACTGCTGAGTTGGCTGGCTCGATGTCCATCCATGATAGCCATTAGGCATGTTGTTACGCGGATACCAGGAAGCCCAGTCATCGAAGGAAGTACGTATGTTATACTTCAGGAAAATACCATCGGCTTCGCCCCCATTGCGAGACAGAAATAGGTTGATATAATTCTGCTGTCCTTCTGCCGCCGTTACTGGAGCCGTCAGATTCAATTTGTAACCATACTGGTTCAAATCCATAACGGCTTTAGCAGCATCCTTGGCTTTCTGCCAGCGGGCTGTCCGGTCGCCACTCACATAGCCCAGTAATTCAGGATTTGTAGCAGCGGCAATGACACTCGACTTAACTTTAGCAGTCGGAATATCATGCAGGTCACTGGCAGCATATAGTAACACGCGCGCCTTGAGAGCCAGGGCAGCCCCTGCGGTTGCCCGTCCGCTGGTTAAGGTTTTCCCTTTCAGCAAAATAGCAGCCGAATCCAGGTCGCTCACAATCGCATTTACGGACTCTTCGTAGGTATTCCGGACGACAGTAAAATCTGGCTCACTCAACGTGTAAGACGACTTAATGATAGGAACCCCACCATAATACCGCAGAAGTTGTTGATAAAAATAGGCCCGCATGAAATACATTTCACCTCTCATCCGACTAGCAATCCCAGAGCTATTGTCAAACCCAGGTTTAGCAAGTTTAGCCAGTGCAATGTTAGCCGCTCGTATACGGGCATACATGGCGCTCCATTCGATCATAACAGGAATATCTCCTAAATTCGACGGGCTTACAGTTGCCTCATTAACAGCCTGTTTACCAAAGCTATACAAGGCATTATCGGTCTGGCAGTCTAAATTCATCTGGCTTAGAATACCATCCCGAAGACCATTGTAGACATCCGTTACGAAAGCCTCCGACAGCGACGGGTCGGCCCAGACAGCATCCCCCGACACCTTGTCGAGCGGTTGCGTATTCAAAAAGTCGGAATTACAGGCTACCATCGTTACCCCTAAAAACAGGCCGAATGATAGGCACTTTACTATATAGTTCATAATGTGTTGATTGATCGTTTAGAACCTAACTGATACACCCATGTTCATAACCCGCGCCTGAGGATAATACTGCGCGCTGCCACTGAGCGACTCAGGATCGAACAGACCTTTCATCGACGGTGAATATGTAGCCAGGTTGAGTCCGTTTACATAAACCCGCAGGTTGTTCAAGCCAATTTTGCTGCCAATTGTGTTAGGCAGTGTATAGCCCAGTTCAACATTCTTTAGGCGGGCGTAATCCGTACTTTTCAGCCAGTAGCTGGTTCCGTTAGAGAAATACTGGTTGCTCCGGTCAACAATGCGCGGATTGACCGTGCTTGGATTATCAACAGTCCAGCGGTTATCGTAGCTGTATTGCAGGAAGTTACCAATCGTGCCCGATTCAGTTTGCAGGAAGATCTGCCCACCGGTCGATGCCTGAATCAGCATGGTGAAATCGAAATTCTTGTAGCTCAGACTGGCATTGAAACCCCCTTGAAAACGGGGCTGGTTGTTCCGGTCGGCCCGTACCCGGTCGTTTCCGTCAATTTTACCATCACCGTTGATATCCTTGAGTTTCATATCGCCGGGACGAAGCAAACTGGCTCCTACACCGCTGTAATCCAGCTTATTCGCATCAATATCAGCCTGAGTAGAAAAAATACCGTCGTACTGATACAGAAGCGTACCGTTCTGGTTGTTTGGATCGTTTACGTTACTTGGAATAGGCTTACCCGTTGATCGCTGCCACTCTGGCGCACCCGGTGTTTCGTCCCAAAACGTAATGGTGTTTTTGGCATAACCGCCATTAACACTCACATTGTATTTCAGTCCCCCAACCTGGCCGTTGTAACCAACCCGGAACTCATATCCTTTGTTGGTCACTCTACCAATGTTCGTAGCGGGCAACGTGGCACCGGTTGTTTGTGGAATAGACGCACTTTGACGCCATAGAATATTCGACCGCTTGTTCTGGAAAACATCGAACTCGAAGAAGATTTTACCATTCAGCAAGGATCCTTCCAGACCTATGTCTGAGTTACTGGCGACTTCCCAGGTTAGCTTCGTATTTGGTACGCCATTTTCATAAAGCGTCTGTGCTACCTGTCCGCCCGTTACATAGCCCCAGTTTGCATTCGCTGCATCACCATAGGCATACGTCGGCAAGTAGTCATATTCGCGCAGGGTATTATTGAAATAAACCTGATCGTTACCCAACTGGCCCCATGATCCACGAAGCTTCAACGAACTAACGGCAGGCAACGCTTTCTTGAAGAAATTTTCTTCTGAAATACGCCAGCCCCCTGTTACGCCGGGGAAGAAACCCCACCGGCTGGATGCCGGGAACATATACGAACCATCGTAGCGCCACAGAAATTCAGCAATGTATTTTTCTTTGTAGTTATAAGCCGCCCGACCAAAATAACTCATCCGGGCGCGCTGCCAGGCAGCCGTGGTATTGCTGTTTTTCTCGGCACTGCCACCCGCAAATAACTGATCAATTGCCGTTGAAGAAAAATACTTCCGATAGCCGGAGAAACCGCTTGAGTTAGACTGTTCTTTGGTGATACCCGCCAGTAAGGTTATGGCATGATTACCCGAAAACACATGGTCGTACGTTAACAGACCCGACAGCAGTGAGTTAAACTGATCATTCGTGTACTGATTAAGCGTTGCCTGAGCCGGTCCTTTCTGAACACGTTGTAAAACAGGCTGCTTGTTGGCGTCATAAGATGTATAATCCCAGCTATAAACGAACCAGGGTGTTTGCCAGGTTTTTCCTTGCTGAACGTATTTATCCAACGCCACACTACCTGTTATTTTTAGGCCTGGAATCCAGGGGTTTGTGATATTAACACTGGCATTACTTTGCAAATAATAACGGGTGTCATTATCATAGCCTGTTGCACTCGTTGTGACCAGAACAGGTTGCTGACCATTTTCAATATCGGGAGCAGGCTGACCGCTCGGCCAGAAAGCTGGTTTATTGGGATAGCCCCGCATCAGCATCCGAAAAATAGCCCCTGCACCTACTGTTGGGTTGAATCGATTTTCCTGACGACCCACCACACCAATAACAGTATTGATGTACTTGTTTACCTTGGCGTCCAGATTCATGCGGAAGTCATACTGTTTATAACCCGTTGCCGAGTTTTTATAGTAACCATCCTGATTCTGATAGTTTACGGACGTCAGGTATTTAACATTTTCGCTACCCCCAACTATTTGCAACGTGTGCCGCGTCTGGGGAGACCATGGTTTCAGGGCAGCACCAAACCAATCCGTATTTGGGTGTGCCCAGGGGTCCGAACCATCCTGAAATTTCTTAATATCGTCCGGTGTATAGGCGGCTTTAGCTATTGCCCCATTATCAGGCCGAGTATAGCTACCCGTCGCATTGAAAGCAGTATTACCATCTTTCCAATACTGCGCGGGCAGGTTATACAGGTTGATTTCGTTGTTCAGCTGAGCGTATTCAGCCGCAGATGCCATTTTGGGAATAATAGTTGGCTGCGCGAAACCCTGGTTAAAGCTGTACGATAGTTCCGGCTTACCGGATTTACCCCGCTTGGTTGTCACCAGAATAACGCCGTTGGCTGCCCGCGAACCATAAATAGCCGCCGAAGCATCTTTCAGGACCGACATACTTTCAATATCAGCCGGATTCAGGCGGTCGATACCCCCGGCCCGGGCCGGCACACCGTCAATTACGATCAGAGCGTCGTTGTTACCCAACGTATTGGAACCCCGGATTCGAATGGTTGACCCATCACTTCCCGGCTGTCCACCAGCGTTAGTCGCAATTACGCCTGGCATCCGTCCTGCAATGGAGTTACTCAGGTTCATGGCTGGCGATTTAATCAGATCAGAGCCTTTTACCGTTGCCACAGCACCCGTTACGGTTTCTTTCTTCTGCTCACCGTATCCAACCACAATAACTTCACTTAACATTTTGTCGTCTGAAGCCAGCGTAATGTCAAGAGAGGTTCGGTTACTGACCGCAACTTCCTGACTGATAAAGCCGATGTAGGAGAAGACTAATGTTTCATTGCCTCGGGCAAGATTTAGCGAGTAATCGCCCTGTGCGGCAGAGACTGTACCTGTGGTTGTTCCCTTCACCAAGATACTAACTCCTGGCAGGGCCAAACCCTGCGCATCAACAACTTTTCCTGAAATCTTTAGTTGGGCAAAAGCACCGAGCGATGAAAACAAGCCGAGCAGAATCAAAAAACAGAACGCGATTCGTCGGGACCAAGTCGCGTTTGTCGGGAAGGCACCCCCTTTTGGAAAGAATACCTCCTGGTATGTACATTGTTTTTGCATGGTTGAACCTATTTTTAATAGAGATTAATTACAGGTTAAAGCCAAGTCACTAAGTGTTTTTACTTATTGTGTTTTACCTAATCTTTATCTTATTTTAACATTAATTGTAGTTTGGATGCTAAAAGTACGTCTAAATATGTGTGTAACTCGTTTAGAGGCCTATTTTCGAGACGATAGCAAAATCCAGCACAACTTCGTAAAGAGTAGATTTGGGCCAGACTCCTTTATGAAATGCGGCCCCAGTTGTTTTCGGTCTGTTTCAAACTATCAACATGGTTGCGTATGGGCGCGTGCTGGGGAAGTAGCAGTTCCGGATCTTCGGCCAGAATTGCCTGCGCCGACTCGCGGGCGGCCAGTAAAATAGCCCCATCTTTGGCTAAGTCAGCAATCATCAGATCCATCACGCCACTTTGCTGTGTACCGCTCAGGTCGCCGGGGCCGCGTAATTGCAAATCGACATCGGCAATCTCAAACCCGTTGTTTGTCCGAATCATCGTTTCGAGCCGGGTGCGGGTATCGGCACTAAGTTTATAACCCGTCATCATGACACAGTACGACTGGTCAGCTCCCCGACCGACCCGCCCCCGCAACTGGTGCAACTGCGACAGGCCGAACCGCTCGGCACTTTCAATGACCATCACGCTGGCATTTGGCACGTTAACGCCCACTTCAATAACCGTTGTGGCAACCATAATATGAGTTTCCTGCTTAAGGAATCGCTTCATTTCATCATCTTTTTCGTAAGGCAGCATCTTGCCATGAAGCATGCCAATTTCATACTTGGGGCGCGGAAAAGCCCGTTGCATACCGTCAAAACCATCCATCAGGTCTTTGTAGTCCAGCTTTTCCGATTCCTCAATGAGTGGATATACGACATAAACCTGGCGACCGAGTTCGATCTGCTGGCGCATAAAACCAAACACTTCTGAGCGGTGCTTGTCGTATTTATGCACCGTTTTAATTGGCTTACGGCCTTTAGGTAATTCGTCAATTATGGACACATCGAGATTACCGTACAGAGTCATGGCCAGCGTACGTGGAATGGGCGTGGCCGTCATGACCAGAATATGGGGCGGCACTGTTTCGTTTTTTCGCCAGAGTTTAGCCCGTTGCGCCACGCCAAAGCGGTGCTGCTCGTCGATGATGCATAGACCAAGGTTTTTGTACTGCACGACATCTTCGAGCAAGGCATGGGTGCCAACCAGAACGTGCATTTTGCCCGATTGCAGTTCGTCATGCAAAACAACCCGACGTTTTTTGTTGGTTGAACCCGTCAGAATGCCCAGATTCAACCCCATAGCATCGGTAAAGGGTTTGAGCCCATTATAATGCTGATCGGCCAGAATTTCGGTCGGAGCCATCAGGCAGGCTTGTGCGCCATTGCCAATCGCCATTAAACACGCAATAAAGGCAACAATAGTTTTACCACTGCCCACATCGCCCTGCAAAAGACGATTCATCTGCTTTCCGGTCAAAAAATCGGCGTAGATTTCTTTGATAACCCGCTGCTGAGCGCCCGTCAACTCGAACGGAAGCAGTTCCTTATAAAAGTGTTCCATAAGCGAAGTATCCCGGAAAACCTGCCCCGGAAACTCCTCTTTCTGAATGAGTTTATTTTTAATCAGCCGCAGTTGATTATAAAATAATTCTTCAAATTTTAGCCGACGCTGGGCCTGCTTCAACCATGCCGGATTTTGGGGCAGGTGAATATTCCACATGGCCTCACGCTTACCAATGAGTCGATATTGTTGCACGAGTGCGTCGGGCAGGGTTTCGCGGATATGCGGCCACGACTGTTCGAGCAACAGGCGCATTGCCTTTCCTATCGCTTTACTGTCGAGATGACGCTTACGAAGTTTTTCGGTAAGGTTATAGACAGGAAGAAAACCCGGCTCGTTTTCGGATGACGTGTTGGCGTTTTCCAGCTCTGGGTGAACAATACTGAACTGCCCGTTGAAGGATTGTGGCTTGCCATAAACGATGTATTCACCATCGCGCCGGAGCGATTTTTCGAGGTAGGTGATGCTCTGAAACCAGACGAGACTCATAGAACCCGTTCCATCGGAAAAAGTAGCAACCAGTCTTTTTTTAGGCCCCTCGCCTTCCAGATACCAGTCACGAATCCGCCCCCGCACTTGTGCAGAAGGCATCGATTCTATTAATTCGCTGATGGTATAATAGCGCGACCGGTCATCGTAGCGAAATGGGTAATACTGTATCAGGTCGCCGTACGTAAACAGATTCAACTCCTTGTTGAGCAGTTCCGTGCGTTGCGGCCCTAGTCCTTTTAGATAAAGTAGCGGTGTATCGAAAAAAGTAGCTCGTTCGGTCATAACAGACCCGGCCTGAAGTGACCCGATAATTACTGGTTTACGGGCGGGGTTTAGCCAAAATTAAGCAAAAAACAGTATCAAAACGATAGCAGAGCAATTTGAGTTGATCGACCC
>JANXVQ010000843.1 GCA_025351545.1 Spirosoma sp. | reverse complement strand
ATCTACTTTATCCCAAACGGCGGTCGTTTCTATTCGATATGTGGATCATTGCCCAAACGCTTCGGGTAATGGCCCAGGGCCGTGGTAAGTGATTGCTTATTGCCTGGCAACACTATAATCGGTCTACTTTCTATGCGAGCTGTGTTTTTATGGATTTGGTATGGATGCTTGATTACTGTCAATTGTACTTTAGTGTATGGACAGCGCATTAATCAATACCAGGTGGAAGTGGGTGGTTTGGGTTCATCTGACCAAACGCCATTTTGGTTACGAGCGAATCAATATGGTACTGTTCCACTCAGGAATCCAGCCTTACGATTGAATGCTGGACTTCGATCAGATTACCGGCCAGTCGATAGCACGGGCTACAGGCCAAAATTTGATTGGGGATACGGCATTAATGTAGTCGCCAATGTAGGAGCAACGAGTCAATTTCTACTCCCCGAAGCTTATTTGAAAGGTCGTTTTGGCGCTTTTGAGCTTTATGCCGGACGCCGTAAAGAAACGATCGGCCTTGCCGATACACTTCTCACCAGCGGTTCTTATATCTGGTCTGGAAATGCACTCCCGTTCCCAAAAATCCAGATTGCTATTCCTGTATTCACACCTATTCCGTTTACGAAAGGAGTTATATCGGTTATGGGGACTTTTTCGCATGGCTGGTTCGAAAATTCAGGCCGTTTGGTACAAGGCTCCTATCTGCATCAGTCATCTTTTTACGGTCGACTGGGAAAGCCATCATGGCGAGTCCGATTATATGGTGGGTTTAACCATCAGGTTATGTGGGCAGGACATTCTGATTATCTAGATCCAACGGTAGCCGCTAACGGGCAATTACCATCTAATATCAAGTACTTTCCATCGGTTGTTTTAGGCACCCGTAATCCTTTTCCCGACGATCAGAATATTCAAACAATTTCTCATTTTGAGGAAAATCGAGTTGGTAACCACCTGGGGTCTATTGATTTTGCGGCAGAAGTTAATCTGAACCACTGGAATCTATTCGCCTATCGGCAATTTGTGTACGACGATGGGTCACTGTTTTATGGGACAAATCTGGATGACGGCTTAAATGGCCTTCGTATAAAGAATCGGGATCAGCCTAGCGGATCACCCTTTTTTCTACGACAAATCACGCTAGAATACTTGTTCACGGGTAGTCAGGGCGGTGATTTGTTTATTCTTGAGGATCCAAAGAAACGAGGTCGTGATGATTATTTTAATCATAGTCAGTACCTGGATGGTTGGACATATTTTGGCCGTACTCTCGGAACGCCATTTCTAACGCCCCAACAGGAAGTGAGTTCATCGCTGCCGCCCCGATATGGCATTGCTAACAACCGGGTCAGCCTTTTTCATTTCGGCTTGAGTGCTCTGATACTAGACAAAGTTGATATTATGGCTCGCCTGTCGTTTAGCCATAATGCCGGGACATATCAAATACCTTACTTAACTATTCCAGCCCAATTTTCAGGTTTATTAACGGCTTCCCTCCCAGTACGTTTATTAGGTGGGACAGTTCTCAATGGTTCTCTGGCTCTTGACTCGGGTGGCCTGTTACCAAATAGTGTAGGAGCTTATGTAGGGTTGCGTAAAGCTGGCCTTCTTAGTAATAAACGCCGAGTGATAACCTCTCCCCGGAGAGGTTACTAATGAATTTATCGCGGTATACTTAGTCCGTTAGAGAACTTTCACACGATTTTAACTGTCCCAACAGCGTTGTATAAATAAGCAACTGCTATTTTTGTAGGAATTTAGTTGATATACTAGTAGAACGAATCGTGGGTTTGGATGGTGCGGATAGAGAAAATTTGGAGTTGGTTTAGCGTTTTAGTATTAGTTGGAGTTGGCGTATCCTGTGGGCAGGGCCAGAAAACCCTGAATCAGTCGGCGCGTGCATTACGTACATGCGCCGATGAGCAAATTTTGACAGGTGCTCAACAAACAACAATCCGACAGCAGATTAATGCTGATGAGAAAACCCGCCAGATTGAAGAAATCTTCCGCCAGAAAGTGCGGGGAGGGCTGAATGGTAACGTATTAGTAGCGCAAAAGGGCATGATTCTGTACAAGAAATGCTTTGGTTTGGGCCACTTCGAACGTAGCCAGCGTGATACTTTAGTTGAAGACTCGAAATTTCAATTAGCCTCATTGTCAAAGACGTTTACCGCCGTTGGTGCGCTAAAATTAATTGAAACGGGTAAATTAAAGTTTGAGGACACTATCCAAAAATTCTATCCTGATTTTCCCTATCATGGCATTACGATTCGTAATTTGCTGAGCCATCGCAGTGGTTTGCCAAATTATCAGTATGCCTTCGATGATAGCATGAAGGTGAATTTCTATAAAAAAGAAAAGCCATACCCAACTAACGCGACTATTATGCGCTGGTTTGCAACGGTTAGGCCAACGCCAAAGGCATATAATATTCCTGATCGGGGGTTTAGTTATAGCAATACCAATTACATGGTGCTGGCGTCAATCATTGAGAAAGTAACCGGGCAAAGCTATGAGATATTCATCCACAAGAATATTTTCGAGCCGCTGGGTATGCATCAGACATTTGTTGCCACAACCAAAAATGACTCCATCAATCATCATCGAACGGCGGGGTATCAATGGAATCGACGTATCCCCAAAGATTATTATGACGACGTAGTTGGCGATAAGGGTATCTATTCAACTACAGGTGACTTGTTTCGATGGTATCGTGCCTTGAATGGAGATTGCTTATTGCCAAAGAAAATGCTTGCTGAAGCGTTTATTCCCCGTAGTTTTGAGAAGAAAGGTGCTAAAAATTATGGGTATGGTTTCCGAATGATGCTCAATGATGCCAAGCAGCCTGAATACATTTATCATTCAGGCTGGTGGAAAGGTTATAATACAATGTTTTGGTTTAGCCCTAAAGATGAATACGTAATTATTATTCTTGGAAATCGCTATAACACAACTGTTTATCGCGTCAAAGAGCTTATTGATGTATTACATGGTGGAGCTACTGGTAAAATGTCAACTGAAGAAAGTGAGGTAGAAATGTGAGTAGAGCCGACCTAGAAGTCGGCTTTTTCTATTTTACGCTTCAATCAGGTTAGAAATACCAATTATTTATGCGCTCTTTATTAATTAGTATGCTTTTGTCCACAGGTTTACCTCAACTTGCTTTGTCGCAGGAGATTATTAAACTCTGGCCCGATAATGCCATCCCCAATGCCATTTCGGGAGCGCAGATCGCGGAGAAATCCGAAACAGATGCGAATGGTATTCTCCGTATTAGTAATGTATCTGTGCCCACTATTACAGCCTACCTACCTGCCAAAGATAAGGCTACAGGTGCGGCTGTTATGATTTGTCCCGGTGGTGGCTATTCAATTTTGGCCGCAAGCCACGAAGGTTCAGATGTAGCCCGCTGGTTTAATGAAATGGGTGTAGCCGCGTTTGTGTTAAAATATCGGTTGCCTAATCCAATAATTATGACGAATCAGCAGGAGGTGCCTCTACTGGATGCTATGCAGGGTATGACGCTTATCCGGCAAAATGCGGCTCGTTATGGAATTGACCTAAACAAAATTGGTGTCATGGGTTTCTCTGCGGGCGGACATTTGGCTTCAACGCTTGACACCCATTATAATCTGGGACCCAAAGCCAGTGAACAGGCGAAACCGAATTTCGTCATTTTGTTGTATCCGGTGGTGACTTTCGGTGACAAAGCCCATACTGGTTCGCGGATTAATTTATTGGGGAAACTGGCTTCATCACCAGATATGGTAGCTTACTATTCTAACGAATTACAAGTAACTAATCAAACTTCGCCTACTTTTTTAGTCCATGCTGAGGATGATAAAGCTGTTCCTGTTGAGAACAGCATCAATTATTATTTAGCCTGTTTGAAGAATGGTGTTCCTGCCGAAATGCACTTATACCCAGCTGGTGGTCATGGCTTTGGTCTGCGAACAGCGAAATTTGGTTCGCTCAATACATGGCCTGAAGCCTGCAAAGCGTGGCTGACAGCATTGACCACTAAAAAATAAGCCCCTCCTAGATACGGAGAAACGTTTTTTTCTTGTAAAGAAAATAAAGAAAAATCCATTTT
The DNA here is from genome assembly GCA_025351545.1 of Spirosoma sp. Taxonomy (GTDB): domain Bacteria; phylum Bacteroidota; class Bacteroidia; order Cytophagales; family Spirosomataceae; genus Spirosoma. The sequence continues at coordinate 1,216 of JANXVQ010000843.1, read as the reverse complement.
ACAGCTAAAAAGGCCAGGATACCACCCACCAACCGAATGGGTTTGCTGAAGAAACTAAGCAACCCACTAAACAGGAAATGAGTCGCATACTCAAAATTAATGACTCTGCCAGCGAGGTAAATGAGAATGGAATTCATTCCGATAACAACAAAGAAAAACGTCCATCGGCGCAGGTTTTTTACATCGATAATCCAGTAAAATAAACTTAAAATAAGCAAACTCCATCCCCCGGCAACCAGCACAAATGAACTGGTCCAAAGATTTTTATTGACCGGGAATACTAAATTCCATATCCAACCCAATGCAACACAGCTAACACCGGCCAGAATAAGCTGTTGAACCTTCTTATTGTCTGTAAGGCCATGTCGGCGTAGCAGTGTGCCCGCGAAAACCCCTAATAACCCTGTGCAGATAGCGGGGAAGGTTGATAGTAGACCTTCAGGATCATGGACAACTTTATAAAGGTGCCCCGGCATCAGTAATCTATCGACATAACCAACTAAACTTCCTTCCATCGTCAGGTTGCCAGCGCCGAAACCGGGCACTGGCACAAGTAGTAGTAAAGCCCAGTAAAGCAGGAGAATACCAACGAAAATGCCGTAACGAGTTCGCTCACTACGGACGTACAGGAAAATTAATTGGGCAAACATGCCCGCCAGACCAATACGACCCAGTACACTCCCGAAACGCATATCGGCGAAGGGCTTTTCGAATAGGCCATTGTTATAAATAATTCCCAGCGCTACCAGAATCAACCCGCGCATGATGACTTTGCGAGCCAGCATAGATCTGTCATCACCTTTAGTTAACCGACTACCGAGTGAATAAGGAGTTGATACACCTGCCAGGAACAAAAATAGGGGAAAAATACAATCGTAAGGTCGAAACCCGTTCCAGCCAACATGGGTGAGTTGGTCGGCCATAAAAATAGCCCATGCCCAGCCCGTTGTTTTAGCCAATACATGAAAAACTTCTTCTCCACCCATAATCCAGAACATATCAAAACCTCGTAAGGCATCGAGAGATATGAGTCGCCGGACGGGTGCCGGTTGGGCAAGGGCAGGTTCTTGAATCGTAGAAGTCGTATTTTGCATAGCTTGGCAAGCTCAGGAATGGAGCAATAATAGCTAAAAAACAGGCTCTATCAAACCAATAAAGTTTAATAGAGCCTGTTTTGACTAGTTAATGCCTATCGTTTAGTTTACAAAACCAACCA
>JANXVQ010000375.1 GCA_025351545.1 Spirosoma sp. | reverse complement strand
TTGCACGCTCCAGCGAGGGGCAAATCTGTACTCCAACAGTAGGCCGATGTTGGTACCAGGCCGCGAGAAATTATTCAAACCAACCGAACTCAAATCGGGTGCTACGGCAAACCGAATGCTGATTCCCCGTTGTACCACCGGCGTTGATTTTGATACAACGCTATGCGAAACTGTATCTGGTTGAACAGCAACATCACGACCAGTAAACAGCAACGGCTTAGGCCAGTGTGCAGGCCGGATTGACAACTCATTTATGGCTGGTAACGAAACTGGGTCTTCTGTAACAGACTCTATACCAGGCACATTTTCAGTTATATTGGCATCTGGTTTTGCGCCATTCATCTGATGCCGTTTTCTAAACGATGAAGTCGATGGTATTGCATAGCTCATAACAGAAAAAGGGACTGGCTTGTTATCACTATGACCAGATTTACTCTGTTTTTGAATTACCAAAAGCTCCGTTTTCATTCGTTGCGTATGCTTTTTTGTCATCTCGCCAACCATCGTTGTTTTAGTTGTGGCAAGTTGTGAGCGCGTTTTTTTTCGATGTTCAGTCTTTATTTTATACGCCGATATGTTGTCGCTTGCTGCAATTACTATGTCATGTTTAGGCATCTCGCCTAACCGCTTTACAGCCTTCTCAGGTTGATTACTCGACTTGTCGGGTTTCGGTTTCACAACTGGTTTTACCAAAACAGTCGATTGACCACCTTTGGACTCTTTATTATTACCTTCTCTACCGGCGGAGACCGCCAAAACAGTCGATTGATTACTCTGATCAACCGACTGTTCTAACGGACTACTTGGTACTATTGGTGTGGAGTCGATAGATACTGATTGAGTTTCTGCTGACCGCTGCTGTTGAGTCGCGGTCGTTGTTAACTCAGTTTGAGTAATAGTGTTCGTTAATGGGCGTTTGGCTGTTGCAATAGGCAAAGACTCACGATGAGAAGCGTTATTCTCGTAGGCATACCAACCACCAACCGTCAGCAATAACAGTAAACAAACAGGCAGCCCCCAACGGAGCGCATTTTTCCAAAGCGGTGTTCCACCGGATATTGGACGATCATGCGTATCCAGCCGGACTTTCATATCCTGCCAGGCCGCCGGATCGAACGGAGGATCAAACTCTTCAGCCGACTTTCTGAAGAGCCCGTCCAATTGGTCATCGGTTAGCTCTGACATACTCATCGTAGTTTATTCGCTTGAGTAACAAGCGCAGATTCTCCCGTGCCCGGGCCAGGTTCGACTTCGACGCGCCAACTGAAATACCGAGTTGCCCGGCAATTTCTTCGTGCGTGAATCCATCCATAACATATAAATTAAAAACCAGCCGATAAGCCGGTGACAGCCGCTGAACCAACCCCATCAAATCTTCATGAGCCAAGTGGCTGACAGCATCGGCCGATTCTGAAGCGATGGTCTGTTCAATTTGCTCAACATCTTCATGATGATGATGGCGTACCTCTAGTCGGTAGTGATCTATGGCCGCATTAATTAAAATGCGCCGAAGCCAGCCTTTAAATGGTTGTACAGAATCATATTGGTCCAATCGCGTAAATACCTTCAGAAAACCATCATTCAGTACTTCCAGAGCTCCCTCACGGGTGGGTGCATACCGTAGGCATACACTCATGGCATACCCATAGAACTGCCTGTAAAGCAATTCCTGACTTTTCCTCTGATTGCGCAGGCAACCAGCCAGCAGGTCGGTTAAGGCGGGTATGTTGGGCGCGTTGGACAAAGTAACCTATTTTATAATGTACAGCTCTCGGTTTACAGCAGGTTGTAATCTGATTAGCAGTCTATAAATGATTGGCACATTATCAAACTGTTAATCGAAAACCATAACCGATTACAGTATATCTCAATTCGGAGCCACGGGCGAAGTAAAGTTAACCACCGGCCAAACACCTGGTCTTGGTACACTTACTCCCTTGGTATTACCCCGAATAGATTGGTCTGGGCCGAACGTATATAACGGCCAGCCTTTATATGTTAATTGTGTTTTACCAACTGCGGTGATTGTTGTAAAATCACCCGTATTTAACACCGAAGGGATGTCTTTAGCCACCGCCGACGTTTCAAATATAGGCCAGGTAGCGTTGTTACTCAAATCGGCTTTGGTATAGTTGTTCTTATTGTTTTTATCAATGGCAAACGCATACAGGGTGTGTCCTACACTATCGACTAAAAATAATGAACTTCCAGTGCCTTCTTTGGTATCAAACGTATAACTTTTCCCATCATTGCCAACCAACTGCCGCGAAGCAATCATAACGGTATAATGGGCTTTAGCGACCATCCAAACGTTACCAAGCTTATCGCCAAGTATGTCGCCTGCTTTTGCATCGTTCTTGTAATAATACAGTGGCCAGCCTTTATACGTTGTTTGTTTACTGCCGTCGGCACGGGTAATTGTGGCAAAATCCGCTGCCTTCAGACCAGCACTCAAGGTAGGTGTTTCTTTGTAAAATACAGGCCATGTATCTTTGCAGCCGCCAGAACAGTTGGCATCACCAGCTACATCGGAAGCAAAGAAGTAAAGTGTTTTGCCACCTTCTCCGGTCATGATGTTGCCGAGCGCAGACGTTTTGAGCGAAAGGTCAGGAGAGACAATTGTTGGATTCTCCTCATTATTGCAACCGAACAAAGTCACGATCATCAGGATCGTTGCGAGTAACGTGCGATTAAGGCAAACGACAGGTTTCATAATATCAACTGTGTTTTTAAAAGTGAGAATAAAGAACAGTTGAACCAGTTCGTTCGTCAATACGGACGGTTTTCGTAAGAGGTTGCGTTGGCGGATAAAAATTTATCAACTTTCTTTATCAGCCCGTCGATCAGCCCGGATTTCAGGAATGGTATCGGGATCTATTAACCCGAGCGAAGCCGCATGTTCAGCAGCCGCAACCGTATCCAATACAAGTAGCATGGGCACGTTGCAGGCTTCGGTGGTTCGAATAAGTTCGCGAACGGATTCATCCCGTTGATAATCTGCCGATACGTCGCGGATATAGATCGCCCGAATCCGACCGGGGTTTTCACGTACCACCTGCGAATAGATTTCCGGATCTTGCTGACCACTATCGCCAATAAGCACAAACGGCAATGTTGGATTCACTTCCAGTACTTTACGAATCATGGCCAATTTATGCGTATGATGGCCTTCTGATGACAATGGATTGGTACTTAGATTAAAATCACGGAGCAAAATCGGTCCTTTCGGAATACCCTGAATACGGAAGAAATCGACCAGTAGATCATACAGATTCCAGGGGCTGCTGGACACAAAATAAATTGGATTGAACAGCGTCGTAACCGGACCGCTTTGCAACGCCCGGCAAAAAGCGGCAATTCCCGCAAAGGGCAGCCGGGTGTAAGCATTACCCAAAAACGTAAGTCGGGCCGTCTGGAGCAGGTTCGTAGCATCTGTTATAAGCACCGTATCATCAATATCAGAGATAACTCCAAACTGACTATACGGGGGAGAAATCATCAAGTAACCATCCTTCACGACTGGCTCTCCCGCATTTTTTCCAGCGTTATCTGGCAAAGCTTCGTTGAGTTCGTTCTTCGGCTGTTTAACATCATCCAGCGAATAGCGAACCGGAAACCAGGCCCGGCCCGGCAACAGGTCAGATGGCGGATTAATTGTCACATCAA
>JANXVQ010000831.1 GCA_025351545.1 Spirosoma sp. | reverse complement strand
TCCCAACTGTGCGGCTTCGGCGAAACCCCTTCCAGATAAATCATGTCGTTGTCGTCCATCCAGATGCCGTTGGTGCCTTGCGCTCTGAATCCTAATGAATAGGGGCGGGGGGAATTCGTGTCGTGGATAAGGACAATGTTCTCGCCGTTGGCGCACTGAATTACCGTCGTAACAACATCGCCAAGTTTAAAGTTGACTTTCGCATTTGGGTGATCCGGGCCGCCTTTGTCTACGACATACTTATGCAGTCCACGGCTTTTAGTCGAGGTGCTGGTTAAGTGCGTAAAGCGATTGCCCCGGTTTATGTCGAGCCAGTGCGCTACCGGGCCGAGACCATGCGTTGGGTAAATGTCGCCGTTACGATCTACCGAGTGCTGCGTTCGCCAGTGCGCTTCCGAATAGCCTTTGGCCCCAAATTCGGCACCAACGCCCCCAATCGACTTACCATCGTTGAATTTGATATTCCGTAAATCGTGCTGGTATCCGCAGTGAGCGTAGGTCATTTCGCCAAACATACCCTTCCGAATCATATTCAGCACGGCCAGCACATCGCGCCGATAACAAACGTTTTCCAGAATCATACAGGGCGACCCCGTTTTCTCGAATGCGTCAATCAAATCCCAGGATTCTTTGAGCGTTACCGTTGCTGAAACTTCTACGCCAGCATATTTACCCGCTTTCATGGTCGCCACGGCCATTGGAACGTGCCATTCCCAGGGTGTAGCAATGATTACCCCGTCGATGTCATCGCGTTTGAGCATGTCTTTAAACGCTTCATCTCCTTTACCGTAGGTTACCGGCGCCTTCCGACCAGCCTTTTCAATCATGGTGGTAGTGCGGCTGATGGCTTCCGGTGCGGGATCACAAATGGCAATGATATCGACGTCGTCACGGAAAAGAGCCTGCTGAACATGGCTGCGTCCCCGTGCGCCAACGCCAATAAACGCCAGCCTGACTTTAGTTTCAGCGGGTTTGGCACCCGTTAAAATAGCCGGAAAAACAGATGTTGTTGCCACAGAAGTAGCTGCGCCGGTAAGAGCGGCTGTGCGAATGAACTGGCGCCGGGTAGGTGTCTGCATAGCGATGCGTTACGTAGAGGGGTTTACTTGCCAAAGAACGATGTTTCGCGGCAAAAAACATACGTTCAGCAAATTTTATCCACTAGCTATAATGCGAGGCTCCAGACCGATGGCGCGAGGCTCCTGCCTCGTGCCCTTTATTAACCGGCCTCTAGCCGAAACAATGGCCAGAGGCCGGTTAATAAAGGCAAGGCGATTTTCAACGATCAACAGTATCTACAGCTCTGGCCACGATAGCGCGAGGCTCCAGCCATTGTTTTGGCCAGAGGCCGGATAATAACAGGCACAAGGCCGGGCTATGCTGGCTGGAGCCTTGCGCCATCAGTCTACTTAATAATTCCACCAACGCGATCGGGGGTATTTCTGGCCTACAACAAGAGGTTCCCCAATCATAGGCGTTGTAACATCAAGTTTTTGTTCGGCGGCCCGTTTCGTAAACCGTTCAATGGGTTCTGTCCAGCCGTGAAGGGCAAGCGAAAATTTGGCCCAGTGTACTGGCAAAACTGTTTTGGCGTGCAGGTCTTGCGCAGCCATAACTACCTCTTCGGGAAGCATATGAATGTTGGGCCAGTCTTTGCCATACTGGCCGCATTCGAGAATAGCTAAGTCGAATGGTCCGTATTTGTCACCGATCTCCTTGAAGTGCTTTCCGTAGCCCGAATCGCCACCCAGATAAAGCGAATAGCCGTGTAGTTTCAGGACGAAAGCCGTCCAGAGGGTTCTGCCCCGAGCAAAACTGCGACCTGAAAAGTGACGGGCCGGAACGGCTGTCAAGTCAATATCTGTGGCGACATGATTGCTTTCCCACCAATCGAATTCCACAATCCGGTCGGCCGGAACACCCCAGCGTTCGAGGTGAGCACCCACGCCCAGCGCCGTATAGAATTTTTTGACTTTAGGGATGAGCAACGTAATCGTCTTATAATCAAGGTGATCATAATGATCGTGGGAAAGCACCAGCAAATCAATATCGGGCATATCATCGACGCTATAAACATTTGAACCGGCATATGCCCCTCCAAAAAGCGAAACCGGCGATGCATTACCACTGAAAACCGGATCGACCAGAACGGTAACACCCTTTGATTTTATTAAGTACGACGAATGCCCGAACCAGACAATTGTGGGAATTGAATCAGGTAGAGTTTTGAGGTCGGTGCGGACGGACGGAATCGGTTTAGATGGTGTATTGTCTTTAGGTTTGTTGAGATTTTTCCACACAAGGGCTGTGTATGAGGCACCCTGGCGCAAAACATCCGTTGGTTCCAGATTTTGAAAAGCACCGTCTCGGTAGTGTAGAGAGCGTTTAATTCGGTCTAATCGGGTGGCGGCCGGGTCGCTCCCGAAGGTGCTTTGCTGCATAAACAGGAAAGTGGCGGCAATCAATCCAGTTACAATAAGTAAGGTCAGTAGCATACAGTTTGGGCAAGCGTTTCATGGAGGCACAACGGGTACTAATCTTAACGGGTTCCGCACCTGATGACGCACTATATGGATGGGAACAATACCGGATAAGTGGATGTTATTGGCCTAGACCAGAATAGGAATTGTTTAGTCTTTGAATAGAAAAGCTAAACAAAAAGCACTTAACATCTGTTAACATATTGATTCATCGCATACGAAAGAGCGTTCTGGCTACCCGCTCTGCTGTCTGCCTGTGTTGTACACAAACTTTGTAACGACAGGTTGATCGAATCCTATTTCGATTTGTTTTTATGGATAATTCTCGGGCCAGCGCCCCACGGGTTGCAGTGTTCCGGAAGGAACATTTCAATGCCGCTCACCGTCTGAACAATCCCAATTGGTCAGACGAGAAAAATGTCCGGGTATATGGGAAATGCAACAACCCTCATTTTCACGGGCATAACTACGAATTAATTGTGCAGGTTATTGGCCCAATTGACCCGGAAACGGGTTACGTAGTTGATATGAAACACCTCGGCGACTTGATTAAAGAACATGTTACTGACCGCTTTGATCATAAAAATCTAAATCTGGATACCGCAGAGTTCGCCGATTTAAATCCATCGGCCGAAAATATGGCTATTGTCATCTACAACATTTTACGTACTCAACTAAGCGAGGGCTTAGACCTTAAAATCAGACTGTATGAAACCGAACGGAACTTCGTCGAATACCCCGTATAACGGTACTCCGATGAATGGTCAACCTGCGAATGGCAACCATAAAAACGGCTATGCCCTAAATGGACATTTCGCCGGAATGCCGGATCACGATAAGTTAGTAGATGAAATAGGGGATGCTCACGGTGCAGCTTCGATTGATACGCCTATGCGTTCTGACGCCTTTGCCATTGACGACGATCTTAAAATTGATCTTATCGAAGAACATTTTCGCGAAATCATGGGCATTCTGGGTCTCGACTTAACTGACGACAGCCTGAAAGGATCGCCCCGTCGGGTGGCTAAAATGTATGTGAACGAAATTTTCAGCGGTCTGAATCCAGCGAATAAACCCGAGCCAACATTGTTCGACAACAAGTTTCAATACAATGAAATGCTGGTTGAAAAAGACATCACGGTTCAAACATACTGCGAACATCATTTCGTGCCCATTCTTGGTAGAGCCCATGTTGCTTATATTTCCAGTGGGAAAGTTATTGGGCTATCAAAATTGAACCGCGTCGTCGAGTATTTTAGCAAGCGTCCACAGGTGCAGGAACGTTTGACAATACAAATTGCCGAAGAATTAAAGCGTGTTCTGGAAACCGACGATGTGGCTGTAATTATTGATGCCAAACATCTTTGTGTGTCAACACGGGGTGTTCGTGATATTAACAGCTCAACTATTACGTCCTCTTATAGTGGCAAGTTTGCCGAGGGAGCTACCAAACAGGAACTTCTTCGTTATGTTGCTCAGCCAAGCGTAACAATTTAACTAAACGGATGATTTAGGATTACGGGTGTATGATTAAACGATCAGAAGCCACAATCCTAAATCATCTGTTTAGTTATGCAGGGTAAAAATATTCTCATCGTTGGTGCCAGTTCGGGCATTGGTCACGCACTCGCTCATCAGCTTCAGGCACAGGGTGCAACACTCTTCACCGCCGGCCGCACGCAACCCGACGACATACAGTCTACACACATGACGTGGGATGTTACGCAGGCATCTGCCGTTGATGCCTTTGGTCAACTGCCCGATATCTTACACGGACTGGTTTACTGCCCTGGAACCATCACCCTTAAACCGTTTCAGCGGCTTACCCCGGATGATTACCGTCGCGATTTTGAGATCAACGTATTGGGCGCGGTGAGTGCGATTCATGCGGCTTACGCATCTATCAAGAAATCTAAATCGGCTAGTATTGTGCTATTTAGTACTGTAGCTGCCAAGTTGGGTATGGGTATGCACTCATCCGTATCGGTGGCAAAGTCGGCGGTTGAAGGGTTGACTAAATCGCTGGCGGCTGAACTGGCTCCATTCAATGTTCGTGTCAATGCTGTTGCACCTTCGTTGACAGATACACCATTGGCGGGCTTCCTGCTTGGTGATGATACAAAACGTGAAGCCGCCAGTAAACGACATCCGCTTAATCGGTATGGCTCTCCGCAGGATATTGCCGGAATGGCTGCTTATCTGCTCACCGATCAGGCCAGTTGGATCACAGGCCAGATAATTGGTGTAGATGGGGGAATGGGAAGTTTGAAATAAGCGTACCGGCGCTAATTGAACTTGTTGCGCAGGAAGGACAGAATCTCTTGCTGAGTCTCTTCCAATCTTACCTGACTAGCTTTTAATTCGTCAAATTGATGTCCGGTCGATACCGTTAGATTAGCTACTGCTCTAGCTGTACTATTTCCGGATATTTCAACTTTTTCTACAGCCTCTTTGAGCCCCCAGGCAGTCCCTTCGAGATTACGAACGGTGATTTTGAGATCACTAACGTCTGTTTTAAGATCACCAACATCTGTTTTAAGATCACTAACATCAGTTTTGAGATCGCCAATAGTTGTTTCAATGGTAGAGACGGTGTCTTTGAGACCACCAACAATCTCTTTGACCTCAGTGAGTTCCGCTTTAGTGTTAACGGCTAATTCAAGAATTTGACCATTTGACTCAATCAGTCGGTCAACTTTTTGAATCACTTCAGCCAATTCGGGTTCTATCTGGTTAAGGCGTTTTTCTGGTGTCATGTGCCAAATATGAAGAAATAATATAGTTAAATAAAATCCATACTGCCATTCAGAAGGATTGTAAAACCTGTCCTTCATACGGTACGATTCATAGTTAAAAATAATTTTCTTCTTTTCTCTCAGTCACAAAAAAGTTGTGTCAAAGTTTAAGGCCGTGGCACAACTTTTTTGTGACTAATTTCTAATTACAAGTTTTAGTTACTAACTGAAGCCTGTGTTTGTTTACCATCCACATTTCGCCAGATGTTGAGCGGGTTAGCGTTCTGCAAAGCGGCTGGTAACAGTTCGTCGGGGAAACTCTGATAGGTGACGGGCCGTACAAATCGTAAAATGGCCGCCGTACCAACAGAAGTTGAGCGACTGTCGCTTGTCGCTGGAAACGGCCCGCCATGTGTCATCGCTTCGGATACTTCGACGCCCGTCGGGAAACCGCCAAACAACACCCGACCCGCTTTGGCTTGCAACAACGAAACCCAGTCAATTTCGGACTGAGCTAGTTCGGCGGGTGTAGCATAGATTGTTGCCGTAAGTTGTCCTTCCAGCGTGGTTAAACATTCCACCAGTTCGGCTTCTGTTTCGCAAATTACAATCAGCGAAGTAG
>JANXVQ010000822.1 GCA_025351545.1 Spirosoma sp. | reverse complement strand
GGAATACAACCCAGCGGCTAATACATGGAAAGCGATAGCCGACTTTGGTGGAACAGCCCGCTATGGCCCAATGTCTTTTTCGATAGGTACTAAAGGATATGTTGGCACGGGGAACGATGGCAACTATTTGAAAGACATATGGGCATTGGACCCAACGGCTAATACCTGGACAAAAGTAGCCAGTTATGGCGGAGCAAAACGCGTTGGCGCTGTAGCCTTCGTTATTGACGGAAAGGCCTACGCCGGTACGGGAAATAGCAACGGAACAGCCCAGCGGGACTGGTACGTATATGACCCAACTGCCGATACCTGGACCCAGAAACTTGACTTCTTAACGGATCAGGCTGTTCAACGTAGCTATGGTGTTGGTTTTGCTATCAACGGCAAAGGATACCTGACGCTTGGCGACAACACCGTGGTTTGGCAATATAGTCCAACAGATGATACCTGGACAACATTAGGTTCGTTTGAAGGCGCTAACCGTAGTTATGCGGTTGGTTGGGCCATTGGTAATAAAGGATATATAACGACGGGTCTGAACGGAACGACTCCTTTCGACGATTTGTGGAGTTTCGACCCAACTATAGAGCAGGTATTGTAAGGTGCTGGATGCCAACACAAACACCGGCCACTCGTCGCGAACGAATCTGATTCGTAAGGGATTGCTTTTGATTATGCTTGGGCTGGCAATTTTGACAGCCTGGGTCATTTACCAGCGGCAAAATCCCTATCAGGTTCAGGTTTTTTCGACACCAGGTGGTTGGGGTTACACAATACTAAATAATGGAAAGCCATTCATCCATCAGCCTACTATTCCGGGTCAGCCCGGAATAGTAGGCTTTGCTACCAAAGCAGAGGCCCAGCGGGTTGGTGAACGAGTGGTTGAGAAAATACAACAGGAGAAGGTCTTACCTACCCTGACGAATAATGAACTACGCCAGTTAGGCGTAAAAATTCCCTGAATTCTTTACTTATGCGTACTCTCTGGTACGCCGGTTTGCTATGGCTAGCCGGTATAGTGCTATTTGCTTGTCAATCGGGCGATCTCAATGTGGGACAGTCGGTCATTAATCCACAGGAATTGCAGGTTCAATCTGTCGATTCGGTGACGATTCAGACATCGACGGTTATGCGGACTGATTCGTTCTTAACATCGGGCGATGCCGACATTGTTGCCGGCTATTGGAACGATGTACAAACGGGCAAACAAAGTGCACAAAGTTTTGCCGCAATCGACTACCCGTCCAATTCATTAGTCTCGCAGACGAACCTGCGGTTAGACTCGTTAGTACTGGAATTGGGTTATTCGTTTGCCTATGGTGATACGACTTCGACCTTCGATTTAAACATTTATACGTTAAATCGGCCGCTCCCGGCTCAGACCTACTTCAATACCAGTACGGTTGCTTATGCCGAGACACCAATCATGCAGCGGACATTTATTCCTCACCCGTTGAGCGGCACACGTCTTATTCAAATTCGCGTGCCGGATGCGCTGGCGCAGAGTTTATATGCTAAACTCATTAGTGGTGAGATTTCTGATAACACGTCCCTAAATGATTTTTTACCCGGGTTTGCCTTTATCAGCAAATCAACGGCAAATACATTTATCGGGTTTACAACAAATCCTTCGGTAAGCGGTCTGCGAATGTATTACCACGATACAGATATTAACAAAACGGCATCGAAAATCCTGTTTCCGATTACGTCACTTCACTTTACGAATTTACAAAACGACCGAACCGGCACGCCATTAAGTGGGTTGAAAAATCGTTCGGATGCAGTTAGTAGCCGCCTGACTGACAAGACTACGTTTGTGTCGATAGGCGCCGGGCTTCAAACACGTCTCGAATTTCCGTATTTGAATGATTTCTATCGGCCTGAAAGGTTTGCAGATCTCAACAGAGCGCTCCTGATTATTAGCCCCGTTCGGCGCGATTTACGCGACAATATCCAACCACCGCCGGTATTGCAGCTTTACCGTACTAATAACCAGAACGAATTTACAGCAACGGTGCCCGGAGGCTCGACTGGAAGTGAGGTGGCTGGGGCAAATTACGTCTCTGATCAAAGTTCGTTTACCTCTTCGATATTACCGGTTGATAGTTATACGATTGATTTAACGTATTACATCGGTCAGATTATCAAGAAAAAAGGGCAAAGCCAGCCACTCCTTCTAACGTTTCCAACGCCAAATAGTGGTCGATTCACCCTAAAATCACTGTTGCAGCGAGTAACTCTTGGGGATCAATTACGTCCCAATGATCAGATGCAG
>JANXVQ010000813.1 GCA_025351545.1 Spirosoma sp. | reverse complement strand
CCGCTGATCTCACTCAAGGCAGTTTTATAAGAAAGCCCTGTATCCATTAGTTAACGAATCAAACTCAGCGGTCCCTCCTTTTGACCAAGAATTACCTTACCGTGTTGATTTAACCTGTACTGAACACTCCAGGCATAAACACCTATTTCACATAACTTACCATGATAATAACCATCCCACCGAAATGGCGCGGCAGATGTCTGAAAAATGATCTCTCCCCAACGATTGAAAATGGCGAGTGATGTAATCGTAATATCACCGCAGCCAAATGCCAAAAAGACATCATTTGATCCATCATCATTGGGTGTAAAACTAGTAGGAGCATACAAAATACAGTCACAGTCACCATAATTAATCATGATCGAGTCTGTAACCGTTGCACAATCATTTTGGACACTTGCCCTAAATATACCTGAACTGCTCACCGTACGTTCCACATCCGCAAATTGATCCATCCAGGCAAATTTCCCCTCGCTACTAGTGGGCTTAATGGTAAATAATTCAGCTCCACACAGTTCTTTATCTGGTCCTAATTCTAACTGAGGAGGTCGAATGTATTTCACCTGAATGCTATCGGCAACAAGACAACTGGCCTGCTTAACCTGAACTTTATATTGTCCCGCCTGACTAACTGTATACGTATTTTTCAAAGAACCATCCTGCCATAAGTACGTCGATTTTGGCGTGAGCGGAACGTTCAGCATGAGCGTTTGTCCGGTACAGAGCGTGGTGTCAGCACCCAGGTTAAAATCAAGCGCATAGTCAACCGTAATACTATCGGTTAGCTTTTTACAGCCTGTTACTACCGTTACAGAATACTTGCCGGGCTTGGTCACTAACAACATGGGTTTGGTACTACCGTCGTTCCAACGATAATCGAAAGCGCCCGGCGTGGTGGCATCGAGTAAACGGGTACTGCTCCGACCGCATAATGTAGTGTCTTTGCCCAGTTCGAGGTTAATAGGAACCAGGGAAATATCATCAACAAACAGATAGTAAAAGCCAAGAAAAGGGGGAGATTTATAAAAACTACCGATTGTTATGTACTCCTCTCCACCTTTGGCCGTCACAACCCCGGCTATGCGTTGCCACTCTAAATGGGTAATACTACTTTTAGGCAGATTGTCCAGAATTTGCGGTTGTGCATGCAGGATTTGCGTGGTAGTTCCCATAATCGGGGCCGTCGAAAGATAAGCGCCAAGCGTTCCACTCAAATACTTATTGGGCGTATCTGTGGCGATATACATCTCGAAGTAGTAGCACTCATCCGCGTTTAGTGGTTTCGTCAGGCGCACAGCCAAATACTCTGACCAGTCCTGATCGAAAAACAAATGCGCTACTCCCTGGCCCGAATGGGGCGGCAGCAACATCTGCCCCGTCTGAAAACATTGATGGTAAAAGTCGGGGGTTGCCATGTTAGGATTATACCAGGGCGTTGCTTCGGCAAGAAGATTGTCGAGACGCGGGCAATTTCGATACATTTCGAAGCTGCCATTGGGAATCAGATTTTGCCCCGCAGCCATTCCAGGCAGGAATGCTATGAGCCACGCCATTAGCCAATTATATCCTTTCTTCATAGCCCTACCTAGTGCCATTTACCTGGACAGGCACTGATCATCCGAGCTGCCAAACAAGGGATATCTAAGGTACAAATTTTTTATCGATACGAGAGACATTGGCGAACGGTTGCCAGCACACTTCTTATAACTAAACAAGCCGCTCGTTAATAGAGCGGCTTGCATTTGATTTAGAGATTAAACGGTCTCCCTGATTAATTATTTTTGGTTAAGCTGACCCGGTTTTCTCACTTGGAGAATTCCGGGTCAGCCAGAGGAAAGTGATCTTCAACGACTCACTAAAAGTAGTGGATACAGCTGGCTGTTGCTCAGAAAGAGCGGTCAATAGCCGGAATTAGGATGTGAATGGGCAGAATTGGGATGTAAACAGTTTTTAAACTGCCCGATAGCAAAAGAAGTTAAAGGCAACCTCAATAATGATTAAACCGCTGTAGAAAGTCCTCTTTATAACTCCGGCTTAACGGTAATGCCTGCACCCCAATAGTCAGTTCAGCATCATTAAAGGATTCTACTTTATGAATATTAACGGCATAGGAACGATGAATACGCACTAGCGATGGCAGGTTCATCCGCTCCAGAATTCCACTGAGCGTTAAGCGAATTACGTATTTTCGATTGGCTGTAACCAGTGTCGTGTATACGTTGTCAGCTTCGAGATAGAGCAACTCGCTCACATTTATCTTCACAAACTGGTAATTCTGTTTAACGAATAAATGGTCATCAATTTGCAGAATTGTTTCTCGGTCGCGTGCTCCCCGTTCTAATGGAATCGGGGGCTCCATAGTTGGTGTAGTCTGTCGGGTAAAGTTATGGATCGCCAATTCAATAGCCGTTCTCAGACTAGCCAGTTGGTAAGGTTTATTTACATACGCAGCAGGATAGGTCTCTTTAGCTCGCTCCAGTGTTTCCCGATCGGTTAGAGCAGTCAGGTAGATAACGGGAATAGAACGTTCGGCCGTTAGCCGCCGTACCGTTTCAATACCGTCCCAGTCGCCTTTGATCGTAATGTCGCATAACACCAAATCAACCCGCTGTCGCTGAAATAGATCAAGTGCTTTACGACCATTATTAGCAATACCTACTACGAAATAACCGTCAGCTTCCAGACTATCACTCAGTTCCATAGCCAAGATACCTTCATCTTCAACTATTAAAATATGTATACGTTCGTCACTAGTCATTAAAGGTTATGATTTTACAAATTTCCGTAATTTGGACTGTTCTAAATAAACCCGTTACAGTGAAACAACAAGGATTTATTGTTATTCCTTGTTACGTATTTATCTATTTCCAATAGACAAACCTTATGGATTTCATTTAAGGTCAATACACCCGTACGGAGATTGACTGGTGTACGTCAGTCTGGTTTTGAGCCCTATTACCTGGCAAAAACAGGTCCCTCTGCTGAGAAAAAGTTCTATACTTTAACGCAAGACCTTAATCGATAATAAAACTTACCCACAGGTTACCAAACTTAGACATAAAGTTTTATATGAACAATTCATAATTATACAATAATCTATATAGATCACTTATTGTTAAAAATAATACCTTAAAATAGCAAAAAAGTACCTCTGTAAACACAGATATAGAGTAGCAGAACCAGTCTTGAATGAATAACCCATTCAAGACCTCAAAGCCGTTTAACGTAAAATCAGGCTGCCAGGCGTGTTTGTGGTATGTGCAGTCGACATAAAGTGCCATCTTGAGAAAGCAACTCAAAATGACCCTCTAATTGCTCGGTAAGGGATGTGACCAGGCGCTTGCCAAAAGACGTTCGGCCCCCGGTTTTTTGCCAGTCAGCCGCTTCTATCCCCGGTCCATTGTCTTGAATTTCCAGTGTAATACCAGGCTGCGACGCCCCATTGGCATAAGCTAGCCTGATACGCAGCAATGGCCGCTCCTGGTGTGCGAAAGCATATTTAAAGGCATTCGTAATCAGCTCATTAACAATTAGCCCTAACGGCATGGCTACATCTACGTCCAGTTCCTCGATAGCTACATCGACCTGAAGATCGAAATTAGAAGGCTCATAGCCATAGGCCTGCATCAGGCTTTCAGCCAGATCGGTCAGGTATTCACGTATATTAACGATAGTTACCCGATCTGTCTGATATAAACGCTGGTGAATCAGCGACATAGCCTGCACTCGCTGTTGGCCTTTTCGAAGTGCTTGTACGGCTTTCTCATCCGTTAATCCATTTGCCTGCAAAGTGAGCAGACTGGAGACAATTGCCAGATTGTTTTTAACGCGGTGATGCAACTCTTTCATCAATGTGCGTAGTTGTTCCGCCTGACTCACTAATTGGTGGCTGCTACTGGTAATAATCTGGTTTTGAGCCGACAAGCGTCTATTGGCCCGGCGAATGGCCCAATATTGACCAACCAGTAAACTTAGCAATAACCCGAGCAGCCCCAAACCCCCGGCCATATACTGAACCTGCTGCGTTTGTTGCTGGTTTTGCTGGTCAAGGCCAGCAATTTGATTAATCCGTTTTTGCGTTTCGTACTTGGCTTGAACTTCCAGTACAGCCCGTGTTTTTTCAATATCGGCAACGGCTCTTATCTTCGCTAGCTGATGGCTTTCTTCGGCCTGAATAGCCGCAATTTCTTTCTCTTTTGCCGATTCAATAATGGCAATTTCCCGGGTTTTAGCCAAGGCCAGATTTGCTTGAATAGCAGCTAACTCACTGGATTTCTTAACCGCATATTGGCCTTCCAGTTGCGCTATAGTACGCGTCTTATCAAGCGTCATCAATGAATCCTCGATTTGTTTATTCTTCAGCGCATACTGATACGCTTTATCGTAATGTCCTGTGCCGGCATACATCTGCGACACCATCTTATAAACCGACCGGGCCAGGGGAGCATCTTTGCTGATTTCTACCAGTGCTACCGCTTTTTCACCATAAAGTATAGCCTGTTCCGGCTTTTTCAGTGCCCCATAAGCAGTACATAAATTTCGATAATTATGAACAAGGCTGGTTGTGCGATTTAACTCCAGATTGATTGCCAGTGATTTATTCAGGTACTCTATGGCTTTATCATACTGGCCTTGCACTGTGTAGTTCTTACCCAGGTTATTATAAATAACCCGATAATCATCTGGTTTTGCATGAATGGCATCATTGATGGCTATCGCTTTGAAAAAACACTCTTTTCCTCGCTCAAACTCACCTAAATCTTCGTAAATAATTCCCAGATTAATGTAGTTATCGGCTAAATTGCGATTAGCCTTAAGTTCCTGATTGATAGCAATTGACTGTAGCAGGTAAGAGCGCCCTTTTTCGAGATGGGCATGCACACGCTGGCCAGCGCTCATGATCTTATAAAGCAGCCCCAAATTATGGTACATTCTAGCGACTGATTTGGGTTTATGGCTTCGGGTAAAATAGGTTACAGCCGCCAGACCACTCCGGATAGATTCCTCAAATAGTCCCTGATTCTGATATATGGACGATATCAGTAAATTATAATCGCCTAACCCCTCTATGTAATTTATCCGCCGACACTGTTGCAGCATTGGCTTTAGATAATAGTGAGCCGAATCAAGCTGGCTCTGTTTAGAAAAAGCATTCGCAATCTGATAGTACGTGATTGCCCGGGTTGTGTCAGGTAATTTATAACTCAGGGTTGTTTTTAAACTGTCGATTAGTCGGCGTTGAGCTTGAGCGGAATAGTGAATCGCCATTAGCACTACCAACAGGCAACACAAAGCCCGTAGATGATTTTTCATGATAAAAGTTCGTAACGTTTTCGCAGAACAAAGAGGAGTATTTCTACTATCACTTCCTATAACTCAAGGGAAATATACAATAAAATTTAGATAACCGTTTACGGAACCATTAATGATCATACCTTCATACCCATTTCGCTATGATTCATCATTTGTAACTGTTTAGGTACGCAATTTGCTCTTATTTGTCTGTGGTAGATACCAACGAGATAGTCCAACTGAAAGCCCTGATTCTGGC
>JANXVQ010000803.1 GCA_025351545.1 Spirosoma sp. | reverse complement strand
ATAAGTGACGAATAGGCTACTATATTCGTCACTTATCACTCTGCATTCTCCCCTTTTTAAAAACCAATGTCAATCACCAACGGCTGAAATATCCATTCTCGCGTTGTTACATTGTAAATCGTGCGAAATCCGGCCTCGAATGGCGTACGCAAACGCAGTGTGTTGAATACAAAGGATATGTCGAGTCCAGTTGTCTGGTAGGTATGCCGTAGGTTTTCGTATCCCCGTAACCGACCATAAATATCACGCACTTCAGCAACGGTTTTCCCATCTGCCAAATCGTAAAATCCCCCGGCTTTAATGCGCTGAACATACAGCCAGCGTCCCAGCGACCAATGTGTATCGGCTAGTGGTAGTCGATATTCTATGCTGCCTGCTTTTATCTGATCGTCGCTGACATATAATTGACCACGCGGGTAAAATACGATTGCGTTAAATTGATAGGTTCCCTGTACTTGCTGCTGATAACCAGCTCTCAGCCGCAAGGAGTGGTGTTTTGCCAGCCCCGGAAAAAATAAATTTCCCTGAACACCCCATTGTTCGCCGGTTAGTTTTCCGCCGAAAGGTGTTGTTCGATAGGTGGCTGAAAGTGTTTGCCCCCATTGTGGAGCGACATCGCGTTTACTTTGACGAAGCAAATGCGAATAACTAAAGCCATACGTCAGGGCATTCAGCGAACCTGCCGAACCCACCTCGGTAATATACCGGTAGGGTAGGTCATAGCCCGTTACGTGGAGGTAATTGTAATAAGCTGACAGGCTGATTGCCTGAATATATTTGGAGTTGGTCAACTGTAGCGGCAACCGGAAACCGGCGGTTAGCTGATCATACTGCCATCGATCGGTACGTAAACTGTCGGCAGGTACAACCTTATCAATATAAAGCGATGTGCTCCGCGTACCGTGCTGGAAACTAAGGTCGATAATTGGATAAAGTGCCTGATAACTCAACAGGGCATAGGCATTACCAGCGCGCTCGGCCTGATTGTAGGTATAACCGACGCTAATTTGGGTTGTACTGAGTAAATCCTGTGAACTTAATCCCACCGATAATGCCTGCCCTGTGCTGCCAATTGTTGGTCCCCAACTATATACATTAACCGCATTAGCTAACCGACGAAATCGGGTAGGGGTGTAGGGCTTGCTGATCAACGAATCGGTAGCTAAAATACGACGGGCCAGCGCAGCACCCGGTTCCAGTTTTGGCAGTGATCCAAAATAACGTTCCGTTTGCTCCTGAGTGGGTTCCGTTACGGGTTTCCAATCGGTGGGGTTAAGCGGCATATCCGCGATGCGGTAACCACTTGCGGTAAAATCTTCAAAAGCGAGCCGCCCACCCGATGGCGTAACGGTGGCGTGGTAAGCCGCTAATGGACGGGATGTAACCTGAAACACCTGCTTCGAACGGATATCTACAGCATAAATATTGTCGATACCCGACCGGGGCGAGTTATACAATATATAGTTTTTCCAGGGTTGTGGATGGCTGATATTCTCATTGACTCGTGGTAGCAAGTCGGTGTGTGTAGTAGACTCAATATCAATAGACTGTATCGTTTTTTGTCCACCCCTGAGGGACACCGTAATGATTGTTTTGTTGTCATCTTTCCAGCGTGGATGCTGGTAAAATTCGTTGGCAGAATTTGGTATCGTTTGCTGAATTTTACCTGTCTGAGCGTTGAGTATGAGCAGGTGTGATTTATACCGATCGCTATTTTCAACGACGACTATTTTTGAATTATCGGGAGAGAGAGCAGCGGCTGTATATCGGGCGCGGTGAGTCAGGCGGGTAAGCTTGCCCGTCTTGAGATCGAGCACCCGGATGTTGGAATAAATACGCTGTCCCCAACGTGGATCATATCCAAACTCAATCCAGCAGGCTTTGGCCGGTGTGGCCGACAGAAAGTCGGGATCATTCGGAAATCCCTGTACAAAAACCGTTTTCTCCCGCCCATTTTTATCCAGGATGACCAATCTTGGCGTATCACCAAGGCCGCTTTTGACGCACAGCACTGTTGAATCGGTCAGGAATTGCGGGTGCTGATAATTTGTGAAGATCGGCCTTGGCGACAGTTGCTTTTCGGCATTGACCGGATAAGGCGTTGTGGGCGTAATTGGTAAGCTTTCCTGCTGTTTCTTCCACGTTTCCGTCAGGTCGTCCATTGTTTTACGGTACAAATCTTCAGTCCGCAAGTTGGTTTTATCCTTAATGCTGGCCGAGAAGGCAAATGGCCACGGGAATCGGCGGTAGTTTCGATTTAATACTTTACTCCAGATATCGGGGCCGTAGGTTCGTTTGAGGTATGTTGTCAGAAAATAGCCCAGTACGTAATGATTCGGGACATTATCGCGAAAGGAACCGCCAACCGATTTTGGATAGTCGAATGATTTCCCGGCCAGTAAATTAGCCCGCATGCCCAGATCAAAATTTGGAATTCGCCCGCGTCCGCTGGTGCTCAGTAGTGTTTCGTTGCTAACGGCATCGCCTTCGGCAAACCAGTCGGGCACAGTGAGTAACGGTATTTGTAAACCGGGATTACCGAGTAGCGAATAGAGCACCCGTCCATAGCCTTGTAGCGCTTTGTCGTTTTGAACAACGTGCCGGTATTCATGAACGGTCAGCAGATCGAGCCAGTCCAGGGTTCCTGCCAAACCGGGGTCCTGCGGTGGAGCGGCAAAAAACTCCGACCGACGTGGAAACAACGTTACAAAGCCGTTGCTATTGGTTGTTTGATTCTGAAGAAGCACCGAAATAGGCCGGGGCTTTTTTTCGAGCGATGCACTGGTGGGTTCATACAAACGTTCAAGTCGTTCCGCTGTTCGCTGAGCCGTAGAATCGAAACCAACCGGATAAAGTACTCGAAAGTGTGGTGTGGTGAGTCGGTGCCAGTGCAAACTGGTGGGATTCTGAGTAAGAACGGGCAACGTTTGCGCTGTTGCGGTGAGGGCACTCAATAAACTTAAAGAGGTGAAGAAGCGTCGTCGTAGCATATTGTATCAATGATACATAGTTTTTTTATAAGCCAGGTAACCCAATAAGATACTCCTCTTTATTGAATAGGCTTTATTAAAGTATATAGAGAGAGTAGAATATGTTTTTATTTTGTATTTTAATGAGATTGTTATTGATTATTTGGTAATAGTGACCACTATACATTGGAGAGTTTAAAAATGATCAATGAATTAGTAATAGTAATATACCCAGACTGGCGGAATGTAAGTAATATTGTGAGCCAGTATTTGCCTGGCCCTGTCGAAAAATTTTCTTTTGGAAAAACCGGTGGGTATTCG
>JANXVQ010000371.1 GCA_025351545.1 Spirosoma sp. | reverse complement strand
CCGAAATTTATAATCTTTACCTTCATCTTTCTTCTTCTGCGCCCGTGCCAGAAGTTTTTGCTGACGGTGCGGGTTTAAGTAATTGAAGAAATTCTGAAGCTGCGAAAACTCGATATATTGAATAGTATTGACCGCGTCATCAACGAGAACATTTCCCGATTCGCCGTAGTGAATGCGTGTCACGTAAATGCCCTGCGAGTATGGGGTACAATCGGTAGAGTAGTTCCCGACTAATATCGATTCCTGTTGGTTGACTGGTAGTAATTTTCCGGAAATCAGGCTGTTTTTAGCGCCGTCAAAATCTACCGTTCGCAGGAGTTTGCTATCGTAATTATACGTCCGTATCGAAAACTTACAGTGTCGCTTAAGCGAATGGACCAATACGTTCACTTCCTGCCGGGCTTCATCGACCTCCAGGCTACTGATTTCCATGCGATTAATGTACATGCCGGGGAGCACTTTCACGGTACGGTCGAAAAGAGAAAAAGCCATAACCAGTGGTCGACTATGATGATAACCCGCAACATACGCCTGGCTACCCATTACCTTAAACTGATGGATGTCAAACTGTTCGATTAAATTGCCATCAAACGTGTCAATCGCACCATCGTCGAGGTGCAGCCGTAGAAACTGGTATCTGTCGGTATCGTATTCGCGAAAAAGATGGTATACATACTGGTCTGTATCGTATGTTGATACCGGTTTAAATTTAATGTCTTGCTTAAACTCCGTTTGCCAAAGTAGTTTGAGATTAACGTCGTACTTCTGAAAATTGAATTTGATAGGATTGTTGTCGGTAAAGCTGCCGGTCCGAATAGTCATCAATACCCCCCGTTCGGCCAGGGGTGTTACATCAAATGCTTCGGCTTCATTCGGATCAGACGGAATTTCGATACGCAATGACTGCGCTAGCTGCGCCCGCACTGGTTGAAGGCCGATGTCCAAAAACAGCAGACAGGATATGTACAGGATACGAAGCATGTAGTTGAATTTAGACTCCAAAGGCGCTTCACAAAGTACGCTCTACGAAGTTACTGAGAATAGGCCACAAAAATCATACCTCATAACAGAGTCTGCGCCTGGGTTGTTACTTCCTGAATTCATTATACCTGCCATCGTTTCTTTAAATAATCTTTCATGAATATATTCACATCCCACTGGCTGGCAACGGGTTGTTGTGTGTAAGGCAATGTGGGCAGATAGCCTGCCGGACCAAATTCACAAGTAACCGTCAGGGTAGGAAAATTGGCCTTTTGCAGCCGGGCGCGGATGGCATCCCACCATTTGGCATGACTTTCGAGGGCGTCTTTCCACTCCGGCGCACGCGGATCGTTTACCTGTGGGCCTTCTGGATGACCCACGCGGCAGTGAATATGGTCGCTTACGGCAATGGCCCGGTTTACGTTTTCGGCCTGATCGTCCAGATACGATTCGGCCACGTTGACCCAGTGCGAATAATCGGCGGTCAGGCGCAGTTCGGGAAGTTTAAGCAGGTAATATTGAATGGCCGGTGCGCTGTAAGAAAACCGACCCCGGTGTGTTTCGTGCAAAATACGGACGCCTGTTTGCTTCTCCACGCCCATTGCGGTTTGAATCAGCTCAGCATTTTGCTCAAATGTAAAATAGTCGTGGCCGGTATGCGCGTTGATAAACAAGGGTTTATACGAAGCAATGTCGAGAAGGTCGTCGTGATACTTTTTCTTATGTTCGGCAAAGTTACTTCCCCCACCAAAAGCCATTAGAATTAATTCGAGACCGTTATCGTGCGTAACCTGTACGGCTTCATTACGTTTATCGGGTCCGGCCGAGATTTCCATCCCGTCGTATCCCGCCTGTTTAACGCGTTTGGCGGCTTCGGTATAAGAGAGATTTTCCATGCCCCAAAGCGGGCAGAAGAAGATAGTTTTCACGTTTTTAATGGCTTGGTTTATCTGCTGAAAGATGATATAGAAATGGTTGGAAATATTGCGCTCAATGGTTTCTTATAAAATCCATAACCGTGCAGAACCTACTACTGTCAAGGTATCTCTTTTCTTTGGTTGATTAGGTGAGCTTGGAGCAATAGTAGCAATATTCCTCTAATATCCCCAACTTTACCCATTGAAATCAGATAGGTTAGCCGGTCATATTTTCGGTAAACTATTTCTTGAACGAATCCAAAAATTATCCTAATCATGAGCGAAGTAGCCACCCGTTTTGCCCCCGGCGTTGTGACCGGCCAAGGCGTCACCGAACTTTTCCGTCACGCCAACGAAAATGATTACGCCCTGCCCGCCGTCAATGTTGTTGGAACAGACTCCGTTAATGCCGTATTAGAAACGGCTAAAGTTGTTAACTCGCCGGTGATCATCCAGTTCTCGAACGGTGGTGGTATTTTTTATGCCGGTAAGGCGTTGCCCAACGATAAACAGCAGGCAGCTATTGCCGGATCGGTTTCGGGCGCATTACATGTTCATCATATTGCCGAACTCTACGGCGTTCCGGTGATTCTGCATACCGATCATTGCGCCAAGAAACTCCTGCCCTGGATTGATGGTCTGCTCACAGCTGGCGAAAAGCATTTCGACCAAACAGGTAAGCCATTGTACTCGTCGCATATGCTCGATTTGTCGGAAGAGCCAATCGAAGAGAATATTGAAATCTGCTCCAAATACTTTGAGCGGATGGCCAAAATTGGTATGACGCTTGAAATTGAGCTTGGCGTAACGGGTGGTGAAGAAGATGGCGTCGATAATACGGACGTTGACGATTCCAAGCTTTATACCCAGCCTTCGGAAGTGGCTTATGCTTACGAAGAACTGAGCAAAATCTCACCGAACTTCACTATTGCGGCTGCGTTTGGCAACGTTCATGGCGTTTACAAGCCGGGTAATGTGAAATTGTCGCCCGTAATTCTGGACAACTCGCAGAAATATATCCAGGAGAAATACGCTACAGGACCCCTACCTGTAAACTTCGTATTCCACGGTGGATCGGGTTCGAGCCGCGAAGAAATTCGGGAAGCCATCCGGTATGGTGCCGTGAAAATGAACCTCGACACCGACATGCAGTGGGCTATGTGGGAAGGGATTCTGAAATATTACAAAGCGAAAGAAGGTTATCTTCAATCGCAGTTAGGCAGCCCGGAAGGAGCTGATTCGCCAAACAAAAAATATTACGATCCACGTGTATGGTTGCGTAAAGGTGAAGAAAGCATGGTGCAGCGCCTGAAAATCGCGTTCGAAGATTTGAATTGCATCAACCGTCTGGCGTAGTCAGTTTCTGATTTTTTGTATTTGATAAAAAAGTACCGGGTGTAAAAACCCGGTACTTTTTTTGTGGGGTAGAGAATTACTAATGAATATCCCCGGCTTTGCCATGCCGGATCGCTTCACGGAAGTCTTTCGCAATGATCCTGAAAATATCAATTACCGGTTCTATTTTTTTATTACGGTACTGTTTGAAGGCAAGATGCGGGCTTTGTTTTCAATGGTTTTTGGCGCTGGCGTGCTCATTTTTACGTCGCGAAAGGAGGAGGCAGGCATGGGACGCCTGGCGGTGGC
>JANXVQ010000763.1 GCA_025351545.1 Spirosoma sp. | reverse complement strand
CGAATACACGCTATCTTCTTCGGTAGGCTGGCTACTTTTAGCCAACATTCAGCTGATGTTGCAACGGATCAAGCCCAAAACCCAAATCTAATTTCCCAACACGTTCTAAAGACTTTACTGTATCAGGCTTTACTACATTGTATACTATATCGGCCTCCTGCACGACGGCAGTACGCAGTGCGGGGTTTCCCTTTTTCAGTGTTGTCTTAGCTTCAACTAATAATGCCGTTTGGTCTACTTTCTCGGCTTGCTCCTCCGCGTATAGTTTATGATTGAGCAACAGCAGCCGCTTGAGTACTTCCTTGCGGGCAGCCGGGCTAATGGTATACCGAACCCGGTCGTTCTCGGGCAGGTAATCGACCTCGTGGAAGGCGTGGCCGAGCTCTAAATCCTGCCAGCCGTAGGCGTTACGGACGGCGGTGTCCATTTTCACATGCAGGGCGCGTAAACGCTCAATACCGGTAACGGTTTCATTAAACGTAAGGGTAGACTCCGGCGTGCGTAGGAGATGCTTCCTTAAATGAGCTGCTTCTTTTCCCAGTAATTTATCGAAAGGTTTATCCTCTAAGGCTAACTCTGTTGTGGTAGCTGGACGCAGCAACTTACTGTGGAACAGGTTATACGTTTTAGTAAGACCCAACTGAATTCCCAACATTAGTTGCTTCCGGTGCTCGTGGTATTGCTCACCGATTGCTTCTAACCGAGTTTCTTGTTCAGAAGTGAGATTGGATGGGAAGGAGAAAGTTTGAAAACAGTCGGTAGGCGAATAAGATAAACCTACCCCGCCCATAGTGGATGAATATTTCCATGCCCATTGTTCGTGAAAACTTGAAGATAAAATACTTAATTCTGAAAATTGGTTTAAGCAGATAACCTTCAATTTATTCATTAGAACTGTGCCTTTATTGACGAAATCAAAGGATGTGTATTTTGATACCTCTGACACAGCTAAAACTTTCCTCATTAAGTTAAGCTTCTTGTATAATGTTAAAGTTGGCCGCGCAAACTGCCACCATCTTTTTCTTCTATCATCAGCTGTTGGGTTTCCTTTTAATAAATCACGCTCAGGTTTCACTAACTTTTCTACAATTTCTAAACAAACTGGAAAATCTGCAGCTACTCGAAGTGGATACGTTGGCGGAGCAATTGATTCGAAATTACATTCGTTTATTCGCTGATTTATTCGCTCCTGCTGGTCTTTAGTTAACTTATTCCATTCCAACTCCGTATACCTTCGTAAGGGCCAATCAAAGAAGTTGATTACGTAACGGCTCGGAGCTTGATTGGGATTATTATTAAGATCATCTCCATTCTGATATGGGAAAATGACATCAAGATAATGAGAGTTTACATCGATAATTTTCTTAGCTTCTTGAGGTTCTAGTACAAAGCCTTTTCCTAGTACGAATGAGCCGACAAAACTTTTATCGGCGTTGACTTCCAAAACATAGGGATTGCCAATATCTTCGCTTTCGTCTAAATAAGCGGTGATTTGATCAACGGATCTGCCATTTAGGATAAATTGCCCTTGCCAGTTTTGCCGAGTAACCGTTACTAAAGACACTTCGACGGCTGCCTGCCCGGGCCATTTCATACTTCGAACAGCTTGGTTAATAATACCCCCTTCATTCAGGAGTACTTCCAATGAGCCAGCCCGTGTATCACCTTGTGCAATGGTGTTAGTTGAAATGAGCGACAGAAAGCCTTCTTCTTTAATAAGCCAGAACGCTCGCCGAAAGAAATAGGCAACAAAATCAGCTGTACCACCTGTTGGGCGATAGGTGGTGTGTAAATAGTTTAGGTAATCAGACCCGTAGTTAGTTGAGATTTTGAGCCCACCCAAAAACGGCGGATTTCCCAACACGCAGTCAAAACCACCTCCTTCGTCTTTTTGAAACACATCCGGAAATTCAAGAAACCAGTGAAAGAACCGATTTTCAGCACTTACGGCTTTGGCTAAGGCAGTGGCCGGGGTTTGCCAACTGGCGTAACCCCGCAGCATTTCGCGGTAGGTGTCGTCGGTCAGGATTCGCGCTACGTTGTCGGCCGTTTTGGGTAGGAAAAAGGGGGCTACAACGGCATCGGCTAAGGCTCGTACGCGTTCACGGCCGGTCCGATGTAACAACTTCTCAAAGGCTGCTTCTTTAGCTGCTACCTCGGCCGGTGTGTGTTCGGGCATTTGGGCGAGTGTCTGGTAATCGGCCAGTACCTCGGCTACGGCGTCGTTTAATACGTCACCGAAATTCATACTGAATTGATTGCGCTGTTTACGGGCTTCCCGGTTACGCTTGAGCAGTTGACTGGCAATGCCTTTGTCATCGCGCGGCAGGGGTTTAAAGGCTTCATCGGCAATGCCATTTTTAAGGTCGGTTGCGTGGGTCAGGCCCACAATAGCATCGCCACAACGGATGCGGTGATCCAGAAAACCCAGCGGCTCGCCGGGGGTGTGGCTTTCGAGCCAGAGTGCCACCTTGCACAGCTCAACGGCTGCCTGGTTTTTATCCACGCCATAAATGCAGTTACGCACTACGTCGCGCAGGGCTACTCGGTACGCCACCGGGTTGGGCTGGTCTTCGTTGGTGCGCACGCGGGCCAGTTCGGTCGCCAGTCGGCGGGCAGCTGAGAGTAAAATATGGCCGGAACCACAGGCGGGATCGAGGATTTTTAGTGACAGGAGGGCTCGCTGTTGATCGGGTTGTTTAAGTCGGTCGGCAATCAGGTAGTCGAGAGAGTGTTTGATGAGCGGTTGGACAAGTTCTTCGGGCGTGTAGTGCGAGCCGGAGCGGCCGCGTCCTTCCCCTTTCACAAACGAAAACACAGGCTGTGAATCGTGGCTGGAGGGAGTAATGGCCGCGTCCAGTTCAAGCAAGCCTTCATAGACCGAACCAAACTCTTCGACGTTCAGGGCAGCATAGTTAACCCGAATTAACTGTCCCGTTTTAGGGTGATTGAAAAGCGAGAGTTTCAATAAACAGCCTAGCAGCGTGCCGTTATCCAGCGTGCAATCGCGCAGGGGTCCCAAGGCGTTGATGCCAAAGAGTTGCCCGCCCAGGGGCGTAATGTCGATTGCCTGGCCAAACGTGCCATCGTCGAACAAACGGAACGTTTCGAGCAGCCCCGTCCAGAGATCGGTATGACGAGAATCCGCCAGGTACCGTTGTTCGGCCATTCGGCGCAGGCGAGCCAGCGAATAATATTGATCGTAGATGCCTTTGAGCCGTTTGAGCGTAGGTTCTTTCTTGATGGCTTCCAGATCATAGATGATGTTTCGCTCTTCGGTCACCATCAAAAACAGCAACCGGTAAATAAACCGCAGCAGCAATTGGTAATACCCATCGGCCGACAGTTGGCCGGTGGCGATCTGATTGCGCAATGAGCCGTTGTCGGGGTGTTTCAAAAACCCATTAGCAAAGCGTTCAATGGCCTCCTTTACGTAATGGCTCAGGCCATCCCGAATGCGCGAGCCGGATTCGAGCGCATCCTGATGGTAGCGTTCCAGCCAGCTTTCGGGCGTTTGTTCGGGAGAAACGGGAATCCGGCTCGCGTGGAGCAAACGGTACAGCACGGCGAAATCGGCAAAGATCTCCTCGTCCATCATCCGCTCCAGATCGAACTCCACGTACGAGAGTCGAATCAACCGGCTGCCATCGCGCAGCAGCCGAAGCGACGAGCCGTTGGTGACCAGGGCATACACTTGCTCCGTCAGGTTAATATACTCCTGCACCAGCCCGTGGGGCGACAGCTTGGGC
>JANXVQ010000759.1 GCA_025351545.1 Spirosoma sp. | reverse complement strand
AAATAGCCGATGGCCACCCCAAGTAGCATGGCCAGGAAAATCCACAGCGTCAGGTAGCTATCCAGAAAGGACAACTTTGGCCGGGCAACGGGGTGAACAATAGATGGATTCATATAAAAAAGGTTGGCCATGCACCGGCCTGGTTCCGTGAGGTTAATGAATGTGGCTAAACAAATACAGCATTTCAGTGGCGGTCTGCCACCGCGCGGCCCGGCGATTAACTAGCAGCAGGTAACCGGCACGAATGTATCAAACAATGCTCCGAAAGCGCGTTGAGCTTCCTCCCATACGGGTGGATTGATGCAGTAGCACACGCGTGGCGGGTTGATTTCGCCCTGAATGATGCCGATGCGTTTCAGTTCTTTCAGATGCTGGGAAACGGTCGCCTGGGCCAATTCCAGCTCGTCTACCAGGTCACCACAAACGCAGGCTTTCCTGGAAATGAGCAATTGCAGAATGGCCACCCGTGCGGGGTGCGCAAATGCTTTCGCCAGATCCGCGATGCGGTTTTGCTCTTGGGTGAATATTTCGGTTTTGGTCAGTCCCATCCGCCAAAGATAGCTTTTTTTGTTAATTGTAATATTACGATGAATAAAATTTATGAGCCGATTAAATCGCCACCTTCACTTTAGAGAAAACGTAAACCGTTTCGGTGGCAATTTGCTTGCACCGTTCGTCATATTTGGCGGTTTCCTGGGGCGTCCCATCAAAGGCTTTCGGATCGTCATAAGGCGTCGCTACCCGCACCGCTGCGCCTTTCACAATCGGGCACGCCTTGTCGGCTTGTGAGCAAGTCATGATGGCCAGGAAATTACTTTGGGGATTGCCGGCGTCATCATATTTTTTGGAAAAAGCTTTGATGGGTTCTACGCCAGAAGCGTAATTGACAGCATATATCGGATTTGGCCCTTCCGATACGTTGGCAATATCAAATCCCGCTCGTTTACAGGCCGCTATCGCCCGTTCATTAAAGGCGCTGACTTCGGTTCCACCTGAAAAAGTTTTTACGCCCGGCACACCATAATAAGCAGCGGCTGTGGCTGCCCATAGCTGGCCAAAATGGCTTCGGCGGGAATTATGGGTACAGATATAGGTTAACAGGACAGGCTCTTTTGCGTTTATTTTCAATTGAATAAACTCCGCTATTTTTCCCAATTCGAGTTTTCGGTCTTGCGGGATTTTAGAAAAGTCCTGTTTAATGGCATTAATGTAAGTAACCAAAGGTCCATTCAACACCGCTTTTTTGTCGGGATCATTGCCCGGAAAGAGGGCCGTTGTGAGCAGTAAGCATATTGGAAGCAGGCTGAAAAGTTTCATAGGGCACTATTGTACGTTAGTATATTCAAACAAAAAATCGCTTTCATCGTAAAGTTACGATTAATTTGTCAGTCGCCTAGAATTCACGAGTAAACTGTAAGGGGAACTTGCCGTTCGTTCAGCACAAGGAACCAACAACTAAGAAAACAGTAGACGATCTCTGCTCTTTATCGCTCCTGTCGTGAAATCATCCGTCCACTATGCAACTTTGCCAGGTTCCGGCGGTTTGACGAGCGTTATCTTCTTTTTTATTTTGGCAGATGAAACAACCACAAACATCAAAACCGAATCAGTCGGCCTTCTGTCTGAGCCTGCTGTTTGGTGTATTGCACCCCACTGGTTTTTATACCCTGGCTATTGAGTAGCGAGATGGTGCCTCCCTCATTGCTGAGATTAAACGTACTGTCGGCCGTGAGCTTGATCTCGGCTGTACTGCCAGCACCGATCGTTACGTTGTCGATCGCAAACTCATGGCGATTTCGGTCAACCAGTTTCCAACCATTCAGGGAGATGTCTGCATCGGTGATATTTACCAAAATGACTTTCTCATTGCCCGCTTCCTTACCTTTAGGATTCACCAAAGCAGCTACGATGACAACCTCGCCATCATCGATAGTACCCGTGATGCGATGGCCGGTCTGGTCGTCGGTATGTAATGTGACTGGATTAAGCGTATTAAACTGGGTTTGAAAGGCTAGTAGAATCGCACTCCAGCGATTTAAGCCGGGGTAGTAGATTAACAACCCTCCGTCCTGAAAAACACCGTTGTCCTTATCGAATGAGCCACGCGGGTTCCCCTGATTCATGTGGATATCATGTAATCCCTGATCTTTTATTTCAGGGAAATATTTATCGGCTTTGTTTGTACTTGGCCATTGCTCACCGAAGACAAAAATACGGGCCTTGGGATCGGCTTTAGACTTGTCGAGAGCCAGGGTCAATTTATCTTCAAGGTCATTGTCTAACCCAGGTAAATTATTGGGCAGGATGACCATTTTGTTAAAATCACCGACCAGGTTTCGCCGTAAAAAATCCAAGCCAAACTGCTTTCTTTTCGCCGTATCGTTGATGTTAAAGTTTCCGTTCCCGGGAAACGATTCCAGCAGACGAGCGCATAATTCATGTTGATAATTATCATCCACATAAGTCATCAGCATGGAGCCATCCTGAGAACGGACATTGACGGCTATTCGGTAAAACTCATTGCCCGTGTTGAGTTTTATCTCGAAGTGATTGGCATCGGGGGCCATAAGTCCACGGTCATAGCGACCCACGAATAGATGATAATTGGTGAGGGGCATGGTGCTTTAGTTTAGTAAATTTCGTGGCAAAGAATAAATTTTTTTTAAAATTTGCCTCCCAACTGTTGATTAACAGATAGTTGCTTTTATTTAACGGTAGGGATAACTAGTTGGCAGGGTGAGGCCATCATAACAGGGTTATCCGCCTGATACGTTACAAGAGCACAATCAATACCGGAATTTGTACGCAATTCGTTCACTAACTCACGTCTTTCTATAGCGATCTGTTGTATGATCGGGCCTACTGATTTAATTACCCGGCGCCTTTTCTGGCTTGCGTCTATAGCCAACTCGTGGGGCGGCTTAGTCCTGCTCATGGGGCGAATTTCGACGCGTCCACTTGAGAGGATCAACTAATGGAAATGGGTAAGTGATGCCCAGCTCAACACCCCAACTAGCTAGCTCCCGGGCACTGTTGAGCGATAACAGGTGAAGCTTGTCGGCGGGTACGTGCTGGAGTTCGGGACACCAACGTTTAACATATTCCCCCTGGGGGTCATAACGAGTGGCCTGGGTGTAAATGTTAAAGTACCGGTCGCCGTGCGCATCCGCTCCAACCTCGGCCACCATATTCCAGTTCCCCCAGTTACTGGCCGGATCATAATCGATCAGCAGACTCTCCAGGTAAGCCGCTCCCCACGGCCACCATACACTCAAATCCGGCTTTTCACCCCGGTGGAGCAGCAGACTGGCCACATTCTGACGTCCTCGGTTAGACATAAAGCCGGTGGCATTTAACTCCCGCATATTGGCGTCGACAAACGGAATGCCGGTTTGGCCGGCGGCCCATTGTGCGAATAAATCAGCGTCTTTTTCCCAGCCGATGGTCGACACATTCCGGGGACCTCGGGCCAGAAAAATACGATGCCCCTGCCGGGCAGCCTGAAACCGAAAATAATCCCGCCAGATCAGTTCAAAGATTAGCCAATAGGTCGATACGTTTTTTTTGCGTTCCTGTTCATAGCGCCTGACCTCCCAGTAGACCCGGCGTGGCGATAGACAACCGTTGGCTAACCAAGCTGAAAATTTACTCGAATAGTCCTCGCCTATCAGCTGATTGCGCGTGTGTTTGTAGTTACGGAGCTGGTCGCGTTCCCAGAAATACGTTGCTACCCGGTGAAGGGCCGCCGTTTCTCCACCCACAAAGTGGATGGCCGCTCGCTCGTCCGTCCTGGGTGCGGTTAAGCCCAGGTCTTTCATAGTGGGCAGCCGACCCACGGCGATGTCGGGCAAAGCTGGCAAGACAGGCATAGGCACTTCATCTCGAACAGTTGCCTGTTTCTCACAGCCTTTGCGGAAATCCCGGTACGCATCCGGCACTTCCGATACACCAAAGGGCAGATCGTCCGGATGATACAGCGAGAGCATCCAAAACAGCTTCAGCTGTGCGCCAATGGGTTGTAGTGCCTGCTGAACCTGCTCTTCCAGCCCTACCTCTTCGGGGGTGGCTTCCTGACCGGCGTAGACGGCACTGGCCTGATGCTGTCCAACCAGTTCGGCCAACACCTGACGGGGATCGCCCGTGCGAATCAGCAGGTCGGACCCTTTCTGTCGTAGATTATGGCGTAGATCGGCTAAACTCTCGAGCAGAAAACGCATCCGGTGCCCCCCCGCCCTGGGCACGTTAATATCCGGTAAGGTTGCCATCGAAGCGAGGTCCAGGATAAAGACAGGCAGAACGAGGTGGGCATCTTGACAGGCTTGATATAAGGCGGCATTATCGTGTAGCCGCAAGTCATTGCGAAACCAGTGAATGATTGTTATTTTCATACGCGTGTTGAATTTTCAATGATTGTAAAGGTGATTATTCCCAGAGTTTGATCAGGGTAAGGATGAGCCCCGCGCCTGTGATTGTCCGACGCATACAGGATGTTTTAGTGCCGCTAAACACAACCGAGACCATCACCAGGAAGAATCAACCTTACTCCCTCCTGGCAAAACCAGCCCGAATCACATTCGGTTGAAACGAGTAAACCGCTAGGATTGCGCTTTTTGACGGGCCTTTTTTGCCTTTTCTGTATTGGCTACAAATTGCTCGCCCCTTTTGGAGCCCGCCTGTTTTTTTGCATTGGTTGCTTTTTTCTCGGCTGGCGAGAGCTCATCCCAGGCAGCTTTGGGCAAATAACGCGTGGTGCCGCCTTCCCGCTGGGCGGGCTTACCATCAGCGGTTTGCCAATCTTCGCCGGTCCACTCGGAGAGGTGCTGCTGCTGGTCGGTCCGTTGGTCATGAAGATAGCCACCCCCGGCTTTTTCGTATTCGTGAGTCAGCAATTGGGCTTTTCGGGCGCTCCACTGACCGGGTTTCCCCCCTTTATCGCCGACGGTGATTTGCTCTTTGAGTTGCTGGCGAAGGTCCGGTTTATCATAATTTCCAGACTGCTTTTGGAGGGAGCTGGTTTTAGATTTGTTGGCCGAAGGATTGGTTTCAGATGCCATGCGTACGTGGGTTTTAACGATGATACGCTAACGCCTTGTACGGCTAAAGGTTATTTGTTCCGTTGAAATAGCTTGACAAAGTCGTCCACAAAAACCTTTGATAAATGAACGAATATCTAATCCTGACTTTAGCCTATGCGGCCCATGCTAAGGCGTTCTGCCATAACTGATATTGCTGTTGACTCATTTTTACGCGTATCACCTCCGAACCAGATGTGCAAAAATTCATTTCCTGCCATAAATCCCACCTTACCCCTGCCGGCGCATTATTGAAGGTACAGGCATACGTTAAGTTGCGGTATGTAGTAAACAATCAGTCTCAGCGCTAGTTGTAATAAAAGTTCACAAACTATAGAAAATCGACTGTCATGATTACGAATAAAGAAATTGTTGACGATCTAAATGATCTGGTCAAAATCAATAATGACCGCATTCAGGGGTATGAAAAGGCTATCCAGGATACTAAAGATGCCCAGTTAGACGACTTGTTCCGGCATTACGTTATTCAGAGCCAAAACTTCCGCAGTCAATTGGCCGACCATATTGTACGCATTGATGGACTGGCGGTATCGGATGCCACCTCTACAGACGTGTCGAGTAAAGTTCACCGTGCCTGGATCGATATCAAGTCGGCCTTAACAGGTAAAGATCGGGATACCGTGCTGAGCTCCGTTGAGTTTGGCGAAAATGCAGCTGTTGAATCATATCAGGATGCCATTGCTAAAGACCATATTCCGGCTTATATCAAAGAAGTTCTACAAAAGCAGCTTTCTGAATTACAGGAAGCGTGGGAAAAAGTAAAAGGACTTCAAAAGGCAGCCTAAATAAAATTACGATTGAGTACCAGAAAAGCCTGCC
>JANXVQ010000716.1 GCA_025351545.1 Spirosoma sp. | reverse complement strand
AAATAGGAAAAGTACAAAAATAAACTTTGAAAAGTTAACCATTATTCGGGGTTTTTGTGCCCCCAAAGGTCTCTATGTAAGATTTCCTAGGTGTGACGTGTATGTTATCTTTCTTTGAATAAAACAGGGGTAATGTTTATTTAACATGATCATAAATTTTCACTAACGGGTTTTATCCCTTGTACAATTATCAGTAATCGATCAACATGAACATCCGCGTTTTTCTATCCGGTAAAGAGCAAACCGGTTTTCTATCAGCAAAGCGTTGCTGTAGCTGGCTGTAGACGAATGGCAAGATACAAGCTTTGTTATCTGCTGATCGATAGCAGGCCTTGGGGCTACATTATCAATCTATTAAGAATGCCCGACCAGCCTGCCTGAATAAGGGACCCTGACTAATTTTAAGGCAAAAACGTAACAGCCATGTTAGCAAACGGCCATAAACCGACTCATTCACATGGTCAATACCGCCGGGTAAAAGTCAATAATATTCATGGGCATGGAACCCCGCAGATAGGTGCCTATGGGCATACAAGCTCCCACAAATGCTTTGCTGAATACATACAGCAGCAGGTCTTGTACCAGACAACGTACCGCAATAACGATAGCCGCAGCCGGGTCGATTAACCGGAAAATCTAGAACGCCCGTTTGTTCCACTCGACGATTCGCCGATGGTGGCCGCTAGTAAAGGGCAAAATAGCTTTCAGGCAAATGAGTATCAAAACCGTTTTTAGAACTACAAAGCGTGTAAGCAGGCCAAGAAACAGTAAAACAAAAAAGATTAGATCACGCATGTAACCGATCTTCTTTAAGGTTTATCAGCTAGACTATACTTAAATGAAATTAACCCAAATTTCAGAGCATAAGGTCTTGACGAAGATTCAGAAAAGGCTGCAAAAGGTAATCAGGACGTATGAAAAAGTAACCCTGAAAATGGAAACTCAACTAGAAAAAGTGAATCAGTTACCGGATCAGCAAGAAGTAGCTACGTTACGGGAAACCATTCGAACCGGGCTTGATCAATCCAGGAAATTTCTGGAGAAAGCGAAAGAAGATTACATAAAGATAATTGCTCAACAGGCTGGATTGTAGAAATACAAATACCGACCACAGTTAGTTGGATCTTCATCTGAACTCACGTAGACAAAGGACCAGTTGTATTTTCGGGCTCGTTGATGCTCCACCGGCTGTGTAGACGAGGTTTCCGGGTCAATTGGCTGCGGCAAGAAAAGGCGTGGTTCATGAAGGTTGCAGCCGGTCAAGGGTAAATGTCGTGTTACTTTTACTTGTCGTTCATAAAACCTATTCAACAAATTGAGTAACTCTTTGTTAAAATGACATTACAAAGCAATAGCACTCTACGTCCATATATTTTCCGTAAAAAATACATTTCCGCTTAACTATTAATTAGCCAACTTAGATGATTTCCTCATTGAATTCAGCCTCTTAAAGATCAAAGAGACTGAACTCACGTCGATCTGTTTTATCGCCTTGCCGTAGCCGAATGGCATTTGCCCGCTATAGCTGAGCATTTCCTTTTCCGTAAGCCAGAGGTATTTTTCTGAACCCGTCGGCTGAAATTGACAACAGTTGCTGAAAAGTAGCGGGATGTATTTATTTTCAGGAAAATCTGCTTCTTTTGATTGACAATTATAAATCCCTTGTCAGGGAAGCCTTTTCCGTCTCCCCAAAAACCAGCCTAAACGAAAAAACGTCTAACTAACTGCATACAGTTAATTAGACGTTTACTTAGTAGCGGGAGCTGGACTCGAACCAGCGACCTTTGGGTTATGAGCCCAACGAGCTACCAACTGCTCCATCCCGCGGTGTTTGGTCTGCAAAAGTACGTTAACTTTCTAGAAAAACAATTTTTTTTGTAAAAAAAAGTTTTTCTCTCTACCGAAACGTTTTCTTTCAGTAGAGAGTTGTCTGCTAAAGCCACTGGTAATCAGCCAGCGGGATCACCTACGAATGAATACGGAAACTATTGAAAATTTCCCGGCCGATCATAAGGCCGGTTTCGTCAGTATCGTCGGCAAGCCAAATGTTGGCAAGTCCACCCTGATGAATCAACTTGTCGGCGAGCGGTTATCTATCATCACCGCCAAAGCGCAGACCACCCGCCACCGAATTATGGGTATCCTAAACGGAACCCACGACGGCCAGGAATTCCAACTCGTTTACTCCGATACGCCGGGAATCATTAAGCCACTCTACAAACTTCATGAGTCGATGATGAATTTTGTGCGCGGTTCTATTGAAGATGCCGATGTGGTCCTTTTTGTAACGGATATTTTCGAACTACATGATGAGAATGATGTAATCGAGCGCCTGCAAAAATCGGAAGTGCCTGTTCTATTGCTCATTAACAAAATAGATCATGCCACGCAGGAACAGGTAAATGACAAAATTGCCTACTGGGAGGAACGGTTTACGGCGCAGGAAGTTATCCCTATTTCTGCCCTGAATAACTTCAACGTTGCTCGGGTATTTGAAGGTATTATTAGCCGACTACCGCAGCACCCACCCTATTTCCCGAAAGGCGAGCTGACCGATAAACCCGAACGGTTTTTCGCATCGGAAATAATTAGGGAAAAGATTTTCCTGAACTATAAGAAAGAAGTACCTTATAGTAGCGAAGTGGTTGTGACGGGCTTTAAGGAGAAGGATGACATCATTGTCATTCAAGCTGAAATTCTGGTTGAACGAGCCACGCAACGGGCTATTTTGCTCGGCGAAGGCGGTAAAATGATTAAGAAAACGGGCATCATGGCTCGCGAAGAACTCGAACGCTTCTTCGGTAAAAAAGTATATTTAGAACAATTCGTTAAAGTAGAACCCGATTGGCGGCAAAAAGAGCGTATGCTCAAGCGGCTGGGGTATGACGAATAAAGGAGAAAAAGAGCATGGAGCAAAGCCGGAAAAGAGTTTCGATAAACTCTGGTCTTCTTTTCTCCTTTTTTCAATTTCTCCCTTTCTTCCTTCAAAAAAATGGCAAACATCGTTGCAATCGTTGGCCGCCCAAACGTGGGTAAGTCCACGCTGTTTAACCGCTTGACGGAACAGCGGCAGGCCATCATGGATAACCAAAGTGGTGTAACACGCGACCGGCATTATGGCACGGCCGAGTGGAACAACAAATATTTTACAGTCATCGATACGGGTGGCTACGTGGTCGGTTCCGAAGATGTCTTTGAGGAATCTATCCGCGAACAGGTCGAAATCGCTATCCAGGAATCGACCGTTCTCCTCTTCGTACTTGATACCCAAACCGGCATTACCGGATTAGATCAGGATTTTGCCGATGTATTACGTCGGTCGAAAAAGCCGGTTTTTGTGGTGGCAAACAAGGCAGAAACAGGTGAACGGGCGCACAGTGCTTCCGAATTTTACGCACTGGGCTTAGGCGATCCGTATGCTATTTCATCACAAACCGGCACCGGAACCGGCGATTTGCTAGATGAAATTATCAAGCATTTCCCAAATGATGGTATTGAAAATCCTGATGCGGGCATTCCACGTATCGCTATTCTGGGACGCCCAAATGTAGGAAAATCATCCTTCCTGAATGTGCTTACCGGACAGGATCGCAGTATCGTAACCGACATTGCCGGTACCACGCGTGATGCCATTGATACTCGTTATAAGGCGTACGGAAAGGATTTTATTCTGACCGATACGGCAGGTATCCGACGCAAAGCCCGTGTTGACTCTAACATTGAGTTTTATTCGGTGCTCCGTTCCATTAAAGCAATGGAGGATTCGGATGTTTGCATTATTATGCTCGATGCTACGCGAGGATTGGAAGCCCAGGATCTGAATATTATTGGTCAGGCGGTGAAGGCCAAGAAAGGCATCGTTATTATGGTTAACAAGTGGGACGCCGTCGAAAAAGATCACCGCACAGCCGATACGCTGCGTAAAGAGATGATTCAGCGGATGATGCCAATTGACTATGTGCCCATTATTTTCGCGTCGGTTCATGAAAAACAGCGTATTTTCCAGGTAATGGAAAAAGCGATGGAAGTTTATGAGAACAAGACGAAGAAGGTAGCTACATCGAAGCTTAACGAAGCGATGCAGGCCGAAATCGAGAAGTATCCGCCACCGAATCTAAAAGGTAAGTTCGTTAAAATCAAGTATATGGTGCAGGTACCAACACCTTCTCCAACGTTTATATTTTTCTGTAATCTGCCGCAATACGTTCAGGAATCGTATGAGCGGTTCCTGGAAAACCGACTTCGGGAACACTTCGATTTCACGGGGGTACCGATTACGGTGTTCTTCAGACAAAAATAAGCTGGTCTGATATTGATAAAATAGACAGGAACCGTGGGGGTAGTCAAC
>JANXVQ010000700.1 GCA_025351545.1 Spirosoma sp. | reverse complement strand
GTAGCACGCCACCTGAAGATACTCTCCCGACCACAAACCGATTGGAAAGCCGCTCTTGAACTAACCGAAACCCTGCGGCAATTCGACCCCAGTGATCCCGTGCGCTATGATTTTGCCCTTTTTGGCTTAGGCGTTGAAGGCGAAATGTGAGTTTTGAGAATCAACGGTTATTTTTAAGCCTCCAACAAAACAATAAACCCACAGGAAGGATTACCTTTTCTGACTTGTGTCTTTTACATTATGCCTTTTCAAATAACCACCCAGCCATTCGGGCCGTTGCCAACCGGAACCGAACCACTCACAGAATACATACTCGAACACACCGAATCGGGTGAGTTTATCACTGTTCTTCCAGCCTTCGGGGGCATACTTCGCCGATTGGTTTTACGGAAAGGCCATAATCTGTTTCCATTAATACAAGCTCCCGAATCACCCCAGGCGCTACTAACCGACGAAAGTTACGCCAGTGCCATTCTGTACCCATTTCCAAGCCGTATTCGACATGGCATTTACCATTTCGAGGGTGAAGATTACGCGTTAAAAATGAATGAATCAAAACGCGACAATGCCATGCATGGTTTTGTGCATGGTCGGGAATTTTCGGTCGTGAGTCAGGAGATTACACCAACGCAGGCCGAGCTAGTGGTGCAATACAATTATACTGGCGATACCGCTGGCTATCCTTTTCCCTTTGCGCTAACTGTTATCTACAAACTGATACAGGCTAATTTACTACCCAACGGGAGTAGCTCCACCAACGATAGAATGTGCGCTCTTCAGGTTAGTTATTCGGCGCTCAATACGGGCACAACACGTTGCCCCGCAGCTTTTGGCTGGCATCCGTACTTTACACTTTCCGATGAAGCTGTCGATGTAATGAGCTTATCATTACCTACGCGTAAACCAGTTATTCTCGACGAACAAATGCTTCCTCAGGGCTGGTTGGCATCAGAACAGGCCGGAGTTATACAATTGCGCGACGAACAACTGGATACCGCCTTTGCCATCGAACCAACGAGTGATCCAGCCAATCCAGAACCCTTTGCAGAAACTGTGTTAACGTCGCTCAACACGGGCGTTCAATTAATTGTTGGCCAGAAAACCGGCGAAAATAAACTCAATTATCTGGTATGCTACACGCCAGCCCGACGTGATAGCATCGCCATTGAACCGCTTACGGCCAATGTCGATGCCTTTAACAATGGAGATGGGCTAACCATTCTAAATCCGGGCGAAACGCTTTCCGGCACTATTTGGGTTCGGTTAGAATAGTATTAAAGCGAGCGCATTTTCACATTTCGGAACCAGGCAGAACTACCCCAGTCCTGCAAACCAATTCGCCCTGTAAAGCGGCCTTTGCTGATGGGCGCATTTTTTAACTTGCTTTCGGCAACTCTCTGTTTCCAGTCGGCGCGGGTTAAATCGTGCTCCTGAATGCTAAATCCGTTCAGTGTGACAGTCAATTTATTCTTTTTCAAGATAAAGTGGACTTTGTTCCAACCACCAACGGGCTGTAGCTCACGAACCCGCGCATTGGCTACGCTAAAAAAATCGCCGGCCCGGTGCTTATTTTCATCAGCACCTTCGTAGATAGCATCATCCAGCACTTGAAGTTCCAGGCCCGTATCGAAAATATTTTTGTATTGTGGTTCTTCCTGCACAAAAAAGAAAATACCGCTGTTCGTGAAACGCTCCACTTTCCATTCCGCTTTAAATTCAAAATCGCCGGTAAAGGCCGCATCGGTTACCAGATCGCCACCATCAGACGCCTTATTACCAATTCGATTGGGAACGTCCAATTTTAACGCACCCTGGTCAATTTTCCAGGACGACCCTACTCCTTTCCCGCCATATGTATGCCAACCTGCTACGTTATGGCCATTGAACAGCAGTTTCCAGCCTTCTTTTTTTTCCTGAGATGATAACGAGTTAAGATCCTGAGCCTGTGCCCCCACGGCAAGACACACCAATAGACCGATAGCAGAGATTTTGAGGAGCATACTATTTAGAATGGATTAAATAGACAAAAGACAACATCATCTATTAACTCCTCATAACTCAAATGTAATTCCCTGCTCTGAGAGAAGCTAGAATTAGGTTTGCCCATTAGCCGCAGTCAGAAATGATAAAAATGCCTACTCAGTTATCATCTGGCAGAGTTATCAGGATACCGGAAAAATAGATGGACTAATTTCGTCCAGCGCTCGTGAGGAGTGATAATCAGCTATAAAGCCAATTTGGTTAAACGTATTCGGGCGTAGTGTACAAGGTACACTACGCCCGAATTATATGTTTCTGGAAGATCAAAACTCACCTTACCATTTTTTTTTACTCGAATTATTCCCCGTAAATTTCGGTTTACCGGTATTTTCTTTCTTTGGGCTACCCAGCAAACGCTCCACTAAATCCGGGCGATTGAGCTGGTTCAGGCGATTGCGAATCCAGTTTTTGTATTCGGGTTTGTACCAGAAGAAGTAATTATTCTGTGCCTGTTTTTCTTCCCGCGTTTTAGCCGTTTTGACCGGCTTAAGCGTGTAGGGATGAACGCCTGAATAATAAATAACTTCAGCTACTGTCATGGGCGTGGGCGTAAAATCCTGGACCTGTTCGAGTTGGAAACCCAAGTCCTTGGTTTCAGCGGCCAGGTTGGCCATGTCCTGCTCTTCACAGCCGGGGTGCGACGATATGAAGTACGGAATTAACGGCTGCTTGAGGTTATATTTTTCCTGAATCTTATCATACTTCTGCTTAAACAACTTAAAATACTTGAACGACGGCTTGCGCATAACCCGCAGCGTATCGTCAGAGGTATGTTCCGGGGCGACTTTCAAACGGCCCGACACGTGGCGCGTAACAAGCTGCTCCATGTATTCGTCGTGGTTACCGTCGGCGTTGTTTTTGTTGAAATCATCGACCAGCAAATCATACCGCACTCCCGAGCCAACAAACGCTTTTTTAACGTTTGGATTAGCATCGACCTTACGGTACAACTCGGTCATTGGCTTATGAGACGTGTCGAGGTTTGAGCAGATAACCGGATGAATACAACTTGGGCTTTGGCAACGGGCGCAAATCGACTCGTCTTTACCCTTCATCTTGTACATATTAGCCGACGGCCCACCCAAATCCGAGATGTATCCTTTGAATTCGGGGTGCTTTGTAATTTCATCGACTTCCTTGAGCACCGATGCTTCGCTTCTCGAAGCAACGAATTTACCCTGATGCGCCGAAATAGTGCAGAAACTACAGCCGCCAAAACAGCCCCGGTGCATATTAACCGAGAACTTAATCATGTCGTAGGCTGGAATCGGACCCCGCTTTTTGTATTTCGGGTGGGGCATGCGGGTATACGGCAAATCGAACGACTTGTCAATTTCTGCCTCTTCCATCGTCTTAAACGGCGGATTAATCACCAATACCTGATCGCCCACTTTTTGGGT
>JANXVQ010000678.1 GCA_025351545.1 Spirosoma sp. | reverse complement strand
AAAACGTTCCAAAGCGGTAGTGAGATAGCTGTTCGTGAATACCTTTGTAAGCCATAGACTTAACGGTCTTTTGACAAATATAATTTTTTTAATAAACCTGAAAAAAGCATACTTTATTTTGCGGCCCTCGCGGATACGATCAACAAGGATAAAAATTCTAGGCTTTTTTATCTGGTTGCTCTGGACGTTCAACGTGTTAGGGCAGAGCAAAACAACGCCCCAACAGCCCGAAAAAAGCGGCTTGTCCCCCGCCAGCGTTCCAGCGCAGCGGGTGCTAAACCCATCATCTGTACTATCCAGCGACAGTACACCGCCCTTAAAAAAGCCTGTCGGCAAAGTTATCACTGGCCCTTCGTCGGGAGTTATTACACTGCCTGATTCGCGGACAAGTTCAGCGGCAACAGGCCAGGAGAGCGATCTGGAACGGGAACTGAATCAAAAATATTCGGTTCCTAACCGTCTTGGGCCCAGCCCCGCAAAGCGAAAGGATATACTTCCACCAAATATCCTTCGCCCAGTCAATCGAGACTCTATTCGTTCGCGTCAGGCAGTGACCGTGGCCGATTCACTGAAAGTCAAGCCCGTCAATATAAGTCCGCTGGTACAGTTGAAACCGAAACCTATTCAACTGGGACCACAAATGGCAAGTATCCTGTCGATCAATCTGGTTCATCCTCAACAAGACTTGGTGGCTATTACCAGCAAAGCTGCACCCGTAAATTCCGGCAAAATAAATTCCGTTGCCGCATTGCCACCAAAGCCTGTCCAGCCTGGTCGTACTCAGCCAACCATTTCTTTGCAGAAACCAGCTGAACCAGGCATTAACACGGATTCTGTTCAGGTAGCTACTACAACCAGCAAAGACTCCGTTCAAACTAAACGTCAGGTAACTAACGTAAAATCAACGACGACTACCGCGCCCCGTTCTCAAACGAGTTTGGCCCAAAAAACTAGTCCACTCAAACCACGTATATCAAAGCGAGGCCGAGTTATACCAGGTATTGTTTCGCCGAATATTGTTCGTCCGGAAAGCATAACCAGGCCGGGCCAGACAACATCAGGCACCGATTCATTGCAGGTTGCTCTTAATGATTCGACAAAGAAGGATTCAACCCAGAGCGCCGATTCGTTTAAAACAACGGTCAAATACCAAGCCAAAGATTCAACGTTTTACTCCGCGGATGGACGATCCGTTGAGCTATTTGGCGATGCCAGCGTTATCTATGGCGACATTTCGCTCAAAGCTGATTATATCCGGCTGAATTACCTGACAAACGAGGTTTATGCCAAAGGCCGGTATGATTCGA
Organism: Spirosoma sp.; assembly: GCA_025351545.1. Taxonomy (GTDB): domain Bacteria; phylum Bacteroidota; class Bacteroidia; order Cytophagales; family Spirosomataceae; genus Spirosoma. The sequence continues at coordinate 2,027 of JANXVQ010000678.1, read as the reverse complement.
CGGCAAAAAAACTGATTGGCCGACCGGTGTTTCAGGATGGTCAGGGCAAGTACGATGCTAAAGAGATCCGCTATAATTTCAAATCCCGAAAAGGCCGGATTCAGGGCGTTATTACTCAACAGGGTGAAGGCAACATTCGTGGGCAAACAGTAAAGAAAGATGACGAAGACAATCTCTATATTGGCAAAGCGATTTATACGACCTGTAATCTGGCAACACCCCACTTTCACATTAATGCCAGTAAATTAAAGGTCATTCATAACACACAGGTTGTGGCGGGGCCGTTCAACTTGGTCATTAATCAGATTCCGCTGCCTATTGGTTTGCCATTCGGTTTTTTCCCGTTCCCTAAACGGAAGGAGATCGGCGTATCCGGCATTATTGTGCCACAATATGGCGAAGAGCCCAACGGACGGGGATTCTATTTGCGGGATGGTGGTTATTATTGGGCCGTAAACGAGAATCTGGGACTGCAATTTAAAGGGCAGATTTACTCGCGGGGTAGCTGGGGGTTAGGGCTTTCATCAGCTTACAACAAACGGTATCGCTATAGCGGAAGTGTAAATCTGCAATTCAATCGCAACCGCTCCGGCGACCGTGTAGATACGACCCAAACGCCACGTAATGACTTTTCCTTTACCTGGTCTCACTCACCAGTACCTCGCGGTCGGGGTAATTTTTCGGCCAACGTGAATATTAGCAGCAACAGTTACAATCAGTTCAACTCCTATAGTACTCAGTCGTACATTTCCAATGTGGCGGGTTCATCAGTGCAGTATAGCCGAACATTCGGGCAGTATGTTCGGGCAGGGGCCAACATACGGGTGAATCAGCAGTTCGGGCAGGTAAATCAGAAAACGGGCATTCGCGAAAATGGCAAAACCGATGCATCAACGAATTTTACCTTTGGCGTTAATCAGATCGCACCCTTCGCCCTCAAAGGCGGCACGGGCCGTTGGTACGAAAGTTTTCGGGTAGGGCTGGATATCAGCGGATCACTTGGTGTTAGTAACACTATTAAAACACAGGTTGATACAACGGGTTTAGGCTTCCCAATTATTACTAACGTAACAACAGTTAATACGCTTCAGCGAATTGCAGACAGCACCAGGCGGGCGTTTAATCTGCGATTGGGAATTATTGAACCTGACCCAACTCTAATTGCATTCAGTGTCGCGAATGCAGACCGAATCCTGAAAAACCGAGTCATGCAGGCGCAGTATAGCATACCAATTTCGCTGCCGAACATTAAACTGTTTCGTTACATTAACCTGACACCGGGCTTCTCGTTGCAAGGCAATATTTATGATAAACGATTGGCTTACAGATTAAATGATGAAAAAACTGCCGTAAAAATTGACACAGCGCATGGATTTTTTCCTTCCTATAGCTTTTCAGTCAACACCAGTATGAATACACGTTTTTACGGTACGTACTTTATCCGTGGTAAGCGCATTGAAGCCATTCGACATACCGTTGCTCCGTCTATTTCATTCAGTTACGTGCCTGACTTTACCGACCCATCGTTTAAACAGTTCCAGGTACTTCCTGCCGAAGGTGCATTAGCCAACTTACCAGCTTATCGCCGGACACTATCGGCATTCCGGGGGTTAGGCGGCAATGCGAGTTCATCGAGTACTCAATCGGCTTTCATCTCGTTTGGTATCGTAAATCAGCTGGAAATGAAAGTTCGCACTCGAAGCGATTCATCGGGTCAGGAGTTTAAAAAGATTCCTATTTTCGACAACCTGAGTATCAATGGCAGTTATAATCTGCTGGCTCCCGATTATAAATTATCACCACTATCTGTCAGTGCCAATACGCAGATTTTCAAGAACGTCAGCTTTAACTTTTCCTCTACGTTTGATCCTTATGCCCTGCGGCCTTATGGCGGAAGGGCACAATACGGTTTCCCAACAACGGCTTCATCCCTGACACCGCTCTATTTCTCGCCCTCAATTCTGGCATTAGATGCGCAGCAGCCTTATATTAATCAGGAGTATGTGCGAGTACCAAATTTATATTCG
>JANXVQ010000668.1 GCA_025351545.1 Spirosoma sp. | reverse complement strand
GGTGGTGTTCGTATAATTCGTCGTCTTCAGGTAATTCGTCTTCTGTTTCTGCCACTGTTTGTATGACTAGTAAACCTATAAGGTTTCAAAAACCTTATAGGTTTGTAATAAAACACAAAAGTACGGATTATGAACGAACTTGACTGGCAGCTATCTGCTTTGGTGAGTAATTCGCCGGTTCAATGGCTCGATAACCCGTTTTCGGAACCCGTTTCTATTCGATTATTTCTAAAACGTGACGATTTATTGCACCCGTTGGTGTCGGGCAATAAGTGGCGCAAGCTCAAGTATAATCTACTGGCAGCTCGTGAACGGGGCAATAATATGCTGTTAACTTTCGGCGGAGCCTATTCCAACCATCTCTATGCTACGGCTGCGGCCGGTCGGGCGTTGAATTTCCGAACCATCGGGATTGTTCGGGGCGACGAGCTGGCACACGCGCCGTTAAATTCGACATTGGCCTTTTGCCAATTGTGCGGAATGCATCTTCACTTTATCAGCCGGACCGACTATCGACGTAAAGACACACCGGAATTTCTGACTGAATTAACGGAGCAGTTCGGGCCATTCTACTTACTGCCCGAAGGCGGCACCAACGACCTCGCTATTGGGGGCACGGCCGAAATTATGCCGGAGTTGATTACGCAGCTGGGCTATGTTCCCAACTACGTTTGTTGCCCGGTTGGTACGGGCGGTACGGTAGCCGGATTAGCGAAGTCTGCTTCAACCGAAACGACCGTATTAGGATTTATGGCGTTGAAAATTCCAACCATAGAGCCCGCAGCAGGTTGGCTTCCAATAACTGATTATCACTTTGGCGGCTATGCTAGAACCACACCTGTTCTGGTGGATTTTATTCGTGCGTTTGAAAAACGCAATGACGTATTAATAGAACAGGTTTATACGGGCAAGATGCTTTACGGCATCTATGATCTCGCCCGGCAAGGCTATTTTTCTGATGGAGCAACCGTTGTGGCCGTTCATACGGGCGGCTTACAGGGGAGGAGTGCAGAGTTGGATTAGGTTGGATAAGGAATGACTGATAATGCCGGGAGAAATTGATCTGGTTCATTTTTGATAAGTACTACTTTAGTAGGAGAAAATACCATAATTTGCCTATCTCTATATCAAGATCAACTATGGAAACGATTTTTACCACCGAGCGTATCAGACCCCTGTTGGTACGAGTTCGGGAATTTGTCGAAACAGAACTCATCCCGCTTGAGAACGGCTTTTCACATACGAACCTCGGGGCTATAATTCCAATTCTTGATCAAAAACGGGAGCAGGTCAAAGCTATCGGGTTATGGGGATTGCATCTTTCCAAAGACATGGGCGGGCATGGTCTGACACTCTGCGAATTTGGGCAAATCAGTGAAGCCTTAGCTCGCGCACCCTTTTTTGGGCATTATGTATTTGGCTGTCAGGCACCTGACATCGGCAATATTGAGTTGCTTCACAAATTTGCGTCGGATGAGTTGAATGAACGCTACCTAAAGCCTCTCATGGCCGGTGAAATCCGTTCCTGTTTCTCCATGACCGAACCCGATTTTGCCGGCTCGAATCCAACCCGGATGGCTACGTTGGCCATTCGTGAGGGAGATGAGTACGTTATCAATGGGCGTAAATGGTTTACGTCATCGGCCGACGGAGCCGCCTTTGCGGTCGTAATGGCGGTGACCAATCCGGATGCGGCACCGCACCAACGGGCCAGCATGATTATTGTTCCAACGGATACGCCGGGCTTTAAAATTGAACGTAACATTCCGGTATTTGGCGAAGCGGGCGAAGGCTGGTTCAGCCATGCCGAAGTGACCTATACCCATTGTCGGGTGCCGGTTTCGAATGTGATTGCCGGTGAAGGCATGGGCTTTCGGCTGGCGCAGGAGCGGCTTGGTCCGGGGCGCGTGCACCATTGCATGCGCTGGATTGGAAACGCTGAAAAAGCTCTTGACCTCATGTGCAAACGGGCGGCTACGCGTGAAATTGAAGAGGGCGTGATGTTGGGTGAGAAACAATTTATTCAGGATTTTATTGCCGAAAGTCGGGCTGAAATAGACGCCAGCCGTTTGTATGTGCTCAACACCGCGCACATGATAGATACGGTTGGCGTGAGTAATGTGCGTGATGCTGTATCGGCCATCAAGTTCTTTGTGGCCAATGCTTTCCTGCGGGTGCTCGACCGGGCCATTCAGGTCCACGGGGCTTTGGGCGTTACAGATGATACGGTGCTATCGGCTATGTACCGACATGAGCGGGGTGCCCGTATCTGGGATGGAGCCGACGAAGTGCATAAGCAAAATCTGGCTAGCAGTATTCTGAAAAAATATGGTTTAGATATCAAACAGAAAGCCAAAGAATTGCGTCAGTTTCGTCAGATGATGGCTGCTGAGCAGGTTTAGGTCTGATAAACAGGCTTGTTTGTGCAGTTATAAATACGCTTTATTCTCCATTCTTCATCCCTTATGGTTGCTTTCGATGCGCCCCGCTCCGTTCGTTCGGGCGAAGAACTTGACCAGGTTGCTCTTAACGCGTACCTACAATCAAACGCCCCTGAGGTAGGCGACGTGCTGGAAATCAAACAGTTTGCGGGCGGATTCTCAAATCTGACGTACTGGCTTAAAACCGCCAATCAGGAATACATTTTGCGTCGGCCACCGGTTGGGGCTACTATTAAAGGTGGACACGATATGGGTCGCGAATTTCGGGTACTGTCCCTGCTGAAAGGGCACTATAACAAAATCCCCGAACCGATTATCTATTGCGAAACGCCGGAAGTGATAGGCGCACCGTTCTACATCATGACGCGGGTGCCGGGTGTGATTTTACGGGCGTCGATGGCCGCAACGCTAAACCTCGCCCCCGAACGAATGCGCCAACTGTCGGAAGCATTGGTAGATAATCTGGTGGCCATTCATGGCCTGGATATTCGGAAAACCGGGTTAATTCAACTGGGTAAACCTGAGGGCTATGTGCAACGGCAAGTGGAAGGCTGGATTAAACGCTACCAGAACGCCGAAACAGATAATATTCCGGCAATGGATGGCGTTGGAAATTGGCTTGAGGCTAACTATCCCGCTGAACAGTCCCCGGCTTTCCTGCACAACGATTACAAATACGATAATGTGCTGTTGACTTCTGACGAAACTACAGGCGAGCCGATGCCGGAGATTAAAGGAGTGCTGGATTGGGAGATGGCTACCGTTGGTGATCCACTTATGGATTTAGGGGCCACATTGGCCTATTGGTCAGAAGCGGATGACAGCCCGGCCTACAAAAATTTCAACCTGACCTGGCTTCCCGGTAATCTGACCCGGCAGGAGGTCATTACTCGCTATTCGGAGCGGAGTGGCCGGGATTTGACCAATATTCTGTTCTATTATGTATTTGGTCTCTACAAAAACGCTGTGATTGTGCAGCAGATTTATACCCGCTGGAAACAAGGCCATAGCCAGGACGCTCGATTTGGCCATTTATTGCCAATGATTATCGAACTGGCCAATAAGGCGATTGGGGCAATAAAGAGTGGAGAGGTTTAGGAACGCGCCAACTTACTTTCTATAGTCGGTTAGTAGATCATCGAAAGCCAGCAGTAGTCGACGGCGAAAGGGATTATCGAGTCTAATAATCAGAGACATAGAGTAAGGAACGCCCGCATCGTCAACTAAAGTGTCATTAAACTGGGCGTAACTAACACCTTTATAGTAACTAAACCAGTTCTCGAATTTCCTTTGTCTTACACTACCGCGCTTGTCTGACGTATCACAAACATACACGACAACTCGCTCATGCTGCTCAAAAAAATTGCCAAAAATTCTGGCAATTGTAGGTGGTACAAGTGAGGCTCCTGGCGGGCCTTTGCCTGTAGGATTTTCAAGGACGACAATGCTTATTTCAAAAACAAACGGTTGGATTTCAGGGTCATTCTCAAAAATATAGCCGCTTGGCTTGAATCGTACTTCGTATATAATAGAATTAACAGTTTCAAAGATGAACACATTTGGTTCACTTGAATCATTGTCGACTCTATAACCTGATAATGGGCGTTCCTCTTTCTGCATTTTTACGACGTAGTTCAGCAACCAGCGCTTGTTTTGCCGGACTGTTTTGGTACTCTTCGATAGCTTCTTTTTCGGCGGCTTTTTTGTTGGCCATCATACGCCGGGCAATGGATAAAGCCCGCTCGTGCCGCTCGTCTTTTATTGGTTCTTCTGTTGTCATGACCGATGCTATTTTCGTTGCTAAAGCTAGAACCAATTCGGGGATGAAAAAATTGCCTGCCCCCTTACTGAACACTGGCACGTCGAAGCCGGTCGTTCATGGCCCAGCCCAGTCCTTCATTGGGCAATGGTTCTGCATAAATAATGTCGATGGGTAGCGCGTCCAGAGCTCGCAGGTGAGCAAAGAGATTTTTGGCCGCTTCGTTCAAATCGCCGGTGGGCGAGAGGGTGCGTTGATGTTTACCGTCAATTCCGCCAAACGGTTCGCGAAAAACAAGCGCTCCGGCTCGTTCATTAGGCTGAGGACTTGCGCCCAGCGGTAAGAGAATGAGTGGTTTGCGGGGCGCATAATGACTGCTCAACATACCCGGTGCTTTGGGGTTCGACGTCGAATGGGTTTGCACAGACACCGGCCCGATTATCCGTTCGATCTGGTCAAGCGCCATACCGCCCAACCGAAAAACAGTGGCTACTTTATTCTCAAACCCAATAATGGTGGACTCTATACCGATTCCAGCCGGGCCTCCATCCAGAATATAAGGCACTTGATCGCCCAACTGATCGGCAACATGTTGTGCCGTGGTCGGACTGATGTAGCCAAATGGATTGGCGCTGGGAGCCGCCAGCGGAAAGTCGAGTGAACGCAGTAGATCGAGGGTGAGCGGATGGTTCGGGATGCGAACTGCAACCGTTGAAAGACCCGCCGTAACGAGGTCAGGAATCAAGGCACGTTTAGGCAGAAGCAGCGTTAGCGGGCCGGGCCAGAAAGCTTCAGCCAGTTGTCGGGCCTGGTCGGGAACATCCGTAACGAACTGGTTTAGTTTGTCGAATGAATCCGTGTGAACAATGAGCGGATCGAAAGCCGGGCGATTTTTAACCCGAAAAATTGTTAGAACGGCATCGGGATTAAGCGCATTACCGGCCAATCCATAAACCGTTTCGGTCGGGATACCGACTACATTTCCCGCTTCCAGAAATGCTTTCGCAATTTCCTTATCTGTACCTAGTTGTGCCATGATATTCGTGGCGCAAAGATAGAAAAGATAGATAGGAATAGGCAAGGGTCGTTACCTGTAGTCAGGAACACAACGAGTTTTGACCATACGTAACGACCCTTCTTAACTTTACTTATTTTTAATGATGCCCACCGGGACCATGAACGTGGCCATGCGACAATTCTTCAGGACTAGCGTCCCGAACCTCAATTACTTCGACATCGAAATGTAGATTTTGGTCGGCCAGCGGGTGGTTTGCGTCAACGGTTGCCATTTCCGGACCAACCTTCGTAACCGTAATGACTTGTCCATCATTGGCTTCAAACTGCATACCAACTTCAATTTTCTGACCGCCGAAAGCTTTCAGCGGAACCTCTTCGATCAGTTGAGGATCGCTTTTGCCATAACCTTTTTCGGGGGTAACATCCAGGTTCAGTTTGTCGCCCTTTGTGCGGCCTTCCAACCCTTCTTCCATACCGGGAATGAGGTTATTTGCGCCATGCAGATAATACAATGGATCGCGCCCCTGGCTGGAGTCCAGTACGTTACCGTTGCTGTCGCGCAGGGTATAATGGATGGCGGCTACTTTGTCTTTTGTGATGTTCATAATTGGTCTTGCCCTGTTTTGTTTCTTTAACTTTAACAAATAAACGGCCAAAGTTGCTCTAATTTTTTGGTATAATTTACCGAAAAATGAGTTTTTGGCACGAAGGTGAACCTGTCGGAATTAGAACATATTCACTATTATCACGACATCCCCGATGATTCATATAGACAGAACAACTAGCCGGAACCAGCCCGAGTGCATTATTTTCGAGCTACTCAACTAACACGCTCAGTGGCCGCAAAAGAGTTGTTGGAACGAAAACAAAAACCACCACGAGCGTAGCCTAAATCGGCAGCATTCGGAAATCACTATCTTTGTTTTATGAATGAGCGGTTCAAATTTTGGCTCAAACGAGTCGGCTGGGGTGGTTTTTTTTTCTTCCTTATCAAAGGTCTTCTATGGTTATTGATTCCATACCTTATTGCAAAGGGTATCTTGTCCAAATAATTATTTTTACTATTGATATGATACGTTACTGTTTTTCTGAAATCCCTTACAGTAAATTAACTTAACTGATATTACTGCTGAGTTCGATAAGTTTATATATATTCAGTGTTGTTATCGATAAATCTAGCTGGATATATCTGAATAATTTGCACTAGCGTTATGCAGGGGGTAAGAGGATGTGTTTCGCGTCTGGTAAGAACAGGAATGATTTTGATTGCCGGTACACTGCTGGCATTAAATGTTCAGGCAACGCATATCATTGGGGGCGATATGAGTATGCGGGCAGTTGGCAAAACGCCCGGCCTCTTTCAGTTGCAATTGAACCAGTATTGGGATGAAACCAAAACCAGCGCGGGTAACCGCGACCAATCGGTTACCTTATTGATCTATCGCAAGCAAAATCCCGTTCTTATTGAGCAAATAGACGTTCAACTTCAGGAAACCCTGCCACTTACATTTGACAATGCAGCCTGCGCCACCCTTCGTCAGTTGAGCTTCACACAAGCCAAGTACTACCTGACTTACGAATTCGATACGAAAAAATATACAGATCCCGGCGGCTATTATATCGTTTGGGAACGCTGTTGCCGAAATGACAATCTTACTAATGTTAATAGTAATATGGCAGCTGGGTTAGCTATGGTTTTTTATCTTGAGTTTCCGCCGATGACGAAAAACGGGATAAACTTTAGCAACTCCGCTCCCGACTTTCGCGTGCCCAACGGTGATTATATCTGTATCAACAAGGCATTTGCCTTTAATGCGGGGGCTACCGATGCGGATGGCGACCAGCTAAAGTATTCGCTCGTAACGCCCCTGAATGGTTACACCAGCCGAAACTCGCCAACCAGCGTTGGGCAGTTTCCCCGAATCAGCTACCCAACCATTGAGTGGGGAACCGGCTATAGTTTGACGAATATAATTCCGGGCAATCCGTCTCTAAGCATTAACTCGGTAACGGGTCAATTGAGTGTTCGTGCCAGTAAAGAAGGGCTTTATCTGTTTACCGTACAGTGCGAAGAGTATCGGAATGGTGAGCGCATTGGCGTAGTTCGGCGTGATTTTCAATTGCCGGTGGTCGATTGCTCTAAAAATATACCACTACCAGCGGTCGTGATGGTCAATGGTAAATCGACCTCAGATCTTGTCTGGTGCGCCAACCAGCCGTTGGTACTTACGGTAGAGAAAAACCCGATTTGGGCGTATCAGTGGCAGAAAGATGGGAGTAACATGCGGGACTTTACAGCCGACACGCTTCGTGTAACAGAGTCGGGAGTGTATACAGTTGTGAAGAGCCAGGCCAAAGTCTGTGCCAATGATACAATGTCGCAGGCGGTAAAAATTACCCTCGTAACATCGTCGTCCGTTAACTTATCCGTGGCAAGCGCCATGCCTTATTGCGCGGGCGACACACTTGCGTTACAAGCCGATGGACAGTCAGATTATCAATATCATTGGCGTCGTGATGGAAAGGATATTTCGGGTGAGCAAAAAAACAGGCTTAAAATCTATAAATCAGGTAATTACACTGTATTTGCCAGATCTTCTACCGCCGGATGTGATGGTCAGGATAGCGTGAATGTAACGATAAATCCCCGACCAGCGGCCAACATCAATGCATCGGCAGGGAAAGTGTGTCCTGACTCGTCTGTTCAGCTTACGACAACAAGTGGGTTTCGCTATGTTTGGCAAGAGAATGGGGTGAAAATAACTGATACCGGGAGCCAGATCACAGCGCGTCAGGCGGGAATATATCAGGTTACGGTTACCGCTCCCACGGGTTGTACGGCTCTTTCAGACAAGTTTACACTGGGCCAGTATGACCGTCCGGTTGTGCAGTTCGATTCCATAGCCTCGGTTTGCATTACCAACCCGACGGCTCTTTCGTTACAGGGCCAACCCACCGGTGGTATCTATTCCGGAGACGGGGTGCGGGGCAATCGGTTCGATCCGGCAACGGCAGGTGTGGGAAGTCACAAACTAACCTACACAATAACATCGGCCGACGGTTGCCGGGCCTCACAAAGCCGCCTGGCGGTGGTATTGGCAGTGCCCACTATAACGGGCCAGCGTACCTACGGCATCGTGAAAGGCAGCAGCGCCCACTTGCTGATTCAGAGCAATGAACCCATCAGTCGTTACCAATGGGACCCGCCCATATCACTCAATCGGACTGATATTGCGAGTCCCGAGGCTAGTCCGGTCGAGACGACGCCCTATCAAGTGACGGCTGTCGGCGATGGGGGCTGTGTTGCAACATTCTCTGTATTGGTTGAGGTGGTAGAACCGCTGTATGTTCCGTCGGCATTTTCGCCCAACGCCGACGGGTTGAACGATTCGTGGATTATTCCCAATATCAGCTCGTTTCCACAAGCCGAAGTGTCAGTTTATAGCCGCTGGGGCGAATTGATTTTTTTCTCCGAAGGATATGCTCAGCCCTGGGATGGCACCTACCAACAGGCAATTGTACAAACGGGTATTTATACCTACCAGATTCGTATCGGAACCGGTCCATTATCAACTATTTACCGGGGCCAACTGACGGTTATCCATTAATTAATTCTGGTCCTTTTGCTCATTTTCTACCTCATCGGGCAATTTCTGGGCGGATATTGACCGTTTAATCAATAAATCGGAGTGAGTAGCTTCGGGCTTGTCTGTAAGACGGGTCGTATGTTTCACATTTCACTATATCCAAAATGAATAAGAAACCATGTTATGGCTGGGCATTGTTATTGGCAGTTGCCCTGCTTTTTGGCACCTCCGCGTCCGTTGTCGCGCAGGATCAGAATTCAGCGAATCGAACCGCTACGACGACAACCACCGTAAAAACGGGTAGTTCAACCGGGAAAGATCTGGCAATTAGTGCCGCCAAATCGGCTAATCACACTATTTTGTTTCGGGCTTTGCGTGTATCGGGTCTTACGGAGCAGGCCAGCGGCAAAGGACCGTATACGGTATTTGCCCCAACGAACGAGGCTTTTGAAAAGCTTCCCGCAGGATCGGTAGAGGAATTGTGGAAGCCCGCAGCCAGACCTAAATTGATAAAACTATTAGCTTATCACGTCGTAAAAGGCAAGTATACCGCCGATCAGCTACAGGACGGTCAAAAACTTAAAACCGTAACGGGTGGAACGCTGACGGTTGGTAAACAGGGCGAGAACATAACCATTACCGACGGAGCGGGCAATGCTGCAACAATAAATCAGGCTGATGTCGAAGCGACTAACGGCATCATACATTCAATTGACACGGTGCTGATGCCAACTGCGGCTGGACAATAATCAGCCTGTCAGTTTAGTAAAAAGTGGGGCCAGCGTTTCAAACGGTGGCCCCACTTTTTGTCAGCAAATAAGTCAATACCTGGTCAGGAAGAGTTATAGTAGTGGTCAGCGCTTTCGTATAAGAGATTCCCTTCTTATTTGTCATATTTTCGCCACGACATTTTTATAAGTACCGGCCTCATCAGGGAGTTAGCTAAGTAAGAACTTAGTTTTGGGTATTGCTTTACAACCAACCGCTGGCTTACGGCGTTATAGTTAACAGACATACCGAACAAATAAACATGAATTCACGGAGGATAGTAATTGGCATAGCGGTGATAGTGAGTCTGGTCATTCTGTTTTTTGTTGGCAGGCAACTCATGACGAACAAGACTGGAAAGCCGGATCGGGTCCAAAGTAAGAAGGCCGAAAATCAGCCTGAAGCACCAGTCCGACAAGTGGCTCAATTGTTACATCAGGCATGCCAATATGCTGAATCTGTCGGAATTGATACAACGCGATACAGCAGCAAGTCGAATGTGAGCGAGGATAAACTGACAAATGTATTATTGGAAATACGCTATGGTAAAAAACCATCTCGTATGGCCTTCAATGGCTTGCATGAAACAATAGATTCGGCCTGGGCAGCCAAAGCAGATCCCGCAACGCTGGCTACAATCTCGACGTTTATGCCTTATAAACAACTCGTTGGGCATTACAACCGACTTCAGGAACAGAGCAAAACGAACCCGGCTATCGCCGATTCATTGCGGTTAATCCGGCAAACGCTTAATTTTTACCGGTACATTAATCGGTTCGATCCTGATCAATTTGTATTGGTCAATATTCCGGCTGGGGAATTGAACGTGTTAGACCGAACAGGCAAACGGTTACTGTCGCCAATGCAGGTGATTTCGGGGAAGCCCGATAAGCAGACACCCTGCATGGTCACGTACATTCAGGATATTGTGATGTATCCATATTGGAATGTGCCGAGGAATATTGCTCTGGAGGAAATGCTGCCCCGAATGAAACGGAATCTGGCCTATATCTACAATCAGAATCTCCAGATTCTGGATGAAAAGAACCACGAAGTCGACCCGGAAGATATTGATTGGGATGGTCTATCAGATACAAATTTTCCATATCGCGTTCGGCAGGCGTCCGGTTGCGAAAACTCGCTTGGCCTGTTAAAATTCAACTTAGCGAATCCACTGGCGATCTATCTACACGACACAAACAGCCGCGACCTGTTCACCAGCACTACCAATCATTGGCGGAGTCATGGCTGTGTGCGGGTGCAAAAACCTGTTGAGTTAGCTAACCTTGTGTTAGGTGCCAAAACCTTTGATGCTGAGTTTATGAACAAATGCCTGATTGATCAAAAACCCCGGACACTGGCGATTCCAAAACCATTTCCGGTGTTTATTGTCTACAACGTTGCCGATGTCGATTCAACGGGAAAACTGCGTTTTTATAAGGACGTGTACGCGCTGGACAAATAAGTCGACTGCTTCAGGTAATCGGGATTGGGCGAGTAAACAAACAGGCACGAACCACCTTTAACGGCCTGAATAATGCCTTTTGACTCGGCATACGGCACGGCGGGGCATCCCTGACTACGGCCTAACCGACCTGTTTTTCGAATGAAGTCTTCGCAAACGTAATCGGCACCATGCAGAACGATATTGCGGTTGAAGACGTTGTCGTTGAAGCCTTTTTCCAGCCCTTTCAGTTGCAGTGAAAGGCCGTGTTTGCCCATGTACGTGTTGAGGGTCTGGTAGAAACCAAGGCTACTTTGAAACGACGACTGGGCGTTAGAAAACTGGTTAGCCACCAGATCGCCCGAGTTGCGACCGTGAGAAACGTAGGTATTAAAAAGTAGTTTTTTGTGGAATAAGTCAACCACATACAGCCGTTTATGGGATGACGGTTGGCTGAGGTCAACAATCGTTAGCATGGCTTTGGCCGTGTCTATTTTCTGCCAGCCGCGTAACGCGTATTCAAAAACGCTTTTTTGCAACCCGGCCCGACTCAGATGTAGCTGATCATAAACGTCGAGATGGGCAATGGATTTGACTTCTTTTGTCGCCGTAACCGGTGTTTTAACGGTTATATCAGGAATGGTTTTGTATCCGGTGCTGGCGAAATAAATGGCTACAAGAGCTACCATCAGCAAAAGCACGTTCTTCATGCCTACTAAATAGCGACGTCGGGATTTATGAGGATGCATGTGAATTAAACAACGTTACGGATAGTTTGATTCGATGAAGATACCACTTTTTTGCCAAAATCAAGTTAGCATGACTCCTTACGAACAAGCCGTCCGAACTGAACTAATTCGCTGGCAACAGGCCATGCAAAAGTCGCCCTCAACCTTTGGGCGGCTGTCAACATCGCTACAGCGTCGGATTAATCGAATTATTCCGGATCGCATACACGCTGTTATTACGGCGGCAATCAAGCAAATGACCCGAGCTGTTTTGTTTGGCGCTGAGTTTCTGAATCGTCAGCCGGTAGAAGGGCAAACGCTGATCCAGCGCGATGCAACTGTAGCCCGGCGCATTGAATTCTACAAAAAAACCAGTGCGGCCGAAGGGGGCGTTACGGGTGCGGGCGGCTTCCTGATGAGCCTGGCCGATTTCCCTATACTGCTCAGCCTGAAAATGAAAATGCTGTTCGAGATTGCCAGCTTGTACGGTTATTCGGTGAGCGACTACCGCGAACGGGTGTTCATATTGTATGTTTTTCAACTGGCTTTTTCGAGTCAGGAAAGCCGACAAACGATTTACCAGTACGTTGCCAACTGGCCCGAGCACAGCCGCCAATTACCCGACGATATCAACCAATTTGACTGGCTGACATTCCAGCAGGAATACCGCGATTATATTGATTTGGCCAAGATGGCGCAATTGATTCCGGGCATTGGGGCCGCCGTTGGCATTGTCGTCAATTACCGGCTCGTCAACCAACTGGGCCGCACCGCCATGAACGCCTACCGGATGCGCCTGCTAGCCGAAAATCGGGCCTTGCTGACGGAGTAGTGAGGGTTA
>JANXVQ010000663.1 GCA_025351545.1 Spirosoma sp. | reverse complement strand
TTTTAATTGGCTTACCATTAGACACGTATAAGCTTATCCTTTCAGGGAGCCGGGGTTAATGGCAGCTAGCATTCTACTTGATGAAAAGACGCAGTTTTTTAAAAAACAGCTCTACAGCTGGCCTGGTGGCAATTATTACGCCATCAGGGATAATTAACGTCAGTGAAAGACAAGCCGTACTTGACTCCAGTACGGCTAAGTCATTTGTAGAGACTTTCCAGAATCCGCCAACATCGGCGCGGGCACAGGTTTGGTGGCATTGGATGAACGGTAATGTAACCGCCGACGGCATCACCCGCGATCTGGAAGCGATGAAGCAAATCGGGCTGGGTGGATTTCAGAATTTCGATGCCGGAACGGGTATTCCTAAAGGCCCCGTTGTGTATTTAAGCCCGGAATGGCTCAAGCTGAAAGAACACGCGATCAAGGAAGCGGATCGGCTGGGGCTGGAATTTACCATGCACAATTGCCCCGGCTGGTCGTCGAGCGGTGGTCCGTGGATTACGCCGGAATTAGCCATGCAGCAGGTAACATGGAGCGAATCCTATGTTGAGGGCGGGCAAGCTGTAACACTGACCTTGCTCAGGCCGATGAGCAAACTTGACTATTACCGCGATGTGTCGGTGATTGCATTTCCATCGCTTCCCGGCGAAATCTCATTGACATCCTTAATCAGCAAGGCTACTGTAAACGGAAGTGTTGAGCTTGTTTCTATTGATCAACTGGCAGGTAATGAGGGTGTTATTGTTAAGCCTACAGCCGAAAGTCAGTCTGCTTATGTACAGCTTGAATTTAATAAGCCTTATGAAGCGCGGTCCATTGCTTTTGTGAGCAAGTCGGTGGGGGCATCCGGTGGCGGGCAAGGCGGTGGTTTTGGAGCCGGTCCACAGCTTACGCTGGAATCGTCGGACGATGGCGTTCAATTTCAGAAAATAACTGCTATAAATGCCGGGCGATCACCTGAAAATACCTTTAGCTTATCCGAATTTCCGGCCACGAAAGCTAAGTACTTCCGGCTCACCTCAGCGGGCGCCAGAGAGTATAAGCAGCTTCGCTTTTCAGGAACGGCGCGGTTGGCCGATTGGCAGAAAAAGACGAATAATGCCTTTGCCGTTATGGGCGTATCCGACGATCAGAATAGCGAAGGAAAAGCCGCCATCGATTCGTCTTCGATTGTCGATGTGTCACAATTTATGGACAAAGACGGGGTGCTTCACTGGAACGCACCAACCGGCAACTGGACAATTTTACGAATCGGTTACACGCCCAAAGGGGAGCTTAATCGCTCGGCACCCGACACCGGAGTTGGTCTGGAATGTGATAAATACAGCTCGGGAGCTATTGATTTCCACTTCAATAAAATGATGGAACACCTGCTGCCCACACTGAAACCACTGACCAAAAAAGGTAAAGTCGGCTTGCTGATCGATAGTTACGAAGTCGGAATGCAAAACTGGACGGCGCAATTTCCGCAGGAGTTTCAGAAACGCTCGGGTTATTCGCTCCTGACTTACCTCCCAGCACTCACCGGGCGCATTGTGGGCAACGTAGACACAACAGAGCGGTTTTTGTGGGATTTGCGCCGGACCCAGGCCGACCTGATGGCGGATAATTATTATGGACGGTTTCGCGAATTGTGTCATCAGCAGGGGATCATTGCGTATACCGAGCCGTATGACCGGGGACCAATGGAAGAAATGCAGGTTGGCGCGCGGGTAGATGTGAACATGGGCGAATTTTGGAACGGCCTTTCATCGCTGTTTCAGAATAACCTGACCATGCATCGGACCACAAAACTGGCGGCTTCAATTGCGCACATAAACGGTAAAATTGCAGGTGGAGGTACGCCCGACAGTCCGCAGGTGGTTGGTGCCGAAGCCTTTACCGGTGAACCCGAATCATCGCGTTGGCAGGAATATCCATTTGCTATGAAAGCCCTGGGCGACAAAATGTTCACGCAGGGATTGACCCGTATTATTTTTCACCGATACGCTCACCAGCCCCACCCGACCGCTGTTCCGGGTATGACAATGGGGCCGTGGGGCATCCATTTCGACCGGACGACTACCTGGTGGAATCAGGGGCGGTCCTGGCTGGATTATCTGGCCCGCTGCCAGAACCTTTTGCAGCAGGGTTTGTTTGTGGCCGATCTAGCCTATTTCACCGGTGAAGAAGGAAATCAGTATACGAAAGTAGAGCCATTTGAACTGAATCCTGCCCCACCGCAAGGGTATGATTACGATCTGATCAACGCCGAAACACTCGTAAAACGGGCTCGCCTTGATAAAGGTAATCTTACGTTGCCCGATGGCATGAGCTACCGGGTTTTGGTCCTTCAGAATCATAAAGCTTTGAGTCTGGAGTTGTTACGAAAGCTACGTGATTTGGTCAATAGCGGCATGGTGCTGGTTGGCGCTAAACCATTAACATCGTTGGGCTTACGTACTCACTCGCAGGGAGATGCCGAGTTTCAACGTCTTATAACAGAACTTTGGGGAACCCATGCAACGGGACAAACTAACGGAACGACAGTCACCGAAAACCGGTTGGGGAAGGGACGTATATTCTGGGGGAAACCTATCCAAACTGTGCTGACTACGCTTGGAATAAAGCCAGATTTTGAGACCACTTCCCGCTCCGGCGATGCCCCTATCACGTACATTCATCGTAAAATCGGCGATGCGCATGTCTACTTTCTGGCCAATCAGCGACGGACTAGAGAAGAGTTAGTTTGCACATTTCGGGTCGATGGTAAGCAGCCGGAATTGTGGGATGCCGCAACCGGCAAGCAGACGCCAATGAGTCTATACGAGTCGGAAAATGGGCAAACTAAGGTTGCCGTTCCGCTTGAGCCGGCTGGCTCCGCCTTCATCGTTTTCCGTTCTCCGAGTAAGCAAAAGCGGATACAGAGTGTTATGAGTGGCAATAAAGTCGTACTAAGTACAAAGCTTTTTCCTGCGGAAAATCAAAAATTATACAAAGACGTAGCGAATAACTTTACCATCAGCCTATGGGCCAAGCCGGAGCTTAACATCATGTTGGCAACGAATGGATTGATGGAAAGCGTAAAAGATTCCTGGACTGATTACTACGCTATTTACCCGCCTTCGGGTACGGATTTATACGGTGCGGGGCACGCTACGTGCGGGCTCGCCATTGGCCGGAATGGGGTAGCCGTTTGGGAGCGAACGAGTGGGAAACCCATTTTTAAACTGGCCGCGCCAACATCTATTTCGGGTTGGTGTCATGTGGCTCTGGTTTATAAGGAAGGCATTCCATCTGTTTATGTAAACGGAAAATTAATTCAGGAAGGTCAACGCGGAGGAGCTATAGTACATCTGGGAATTGGCCCGGCGTATTTGAGCGATGGTGCTTCGTTTTATAATGGCGATATGACTCAGCCACAGGTAATTACTGAAACAGTAAGTAAGGAGCGAATTCAGCAACTGGCAATTCAGGAACGCCCGAAAAAGACTGAATTGCCGGTTGTGGAGATGGCTGTAGATGGGAAATCAGGGTTACTTTTCTGGCAGAATGGCCAGTACACAGTACGTGATCAGACAGGCAAGGATACCACTCTAGCCGTTTCCGGAATCAATTCGCCGACGGAGTTGGCTGGCGAATGGCTGGTGAGTTTTCCCCCGAATTTGGGCGCCCCTGACCGTATCTCGCTGCCTAATCTGATACCTCTGAATACGCATCAGCAGGAAGGTGTAAAACACTTTTCCGGCACCGCTACTTATACCAAAACGCTCAATGTAACGGCTAACTCTATTGCCAATGGCAAACGCTTGTTTCTCGATTTAGGCCGGGTCGAAGTCATTGCCAACGTAGCGATAAACGGCAAAGAACTGGGTACGCTTTGGAAACGTCCGTACCGGATTGACATCACCAACGCTGTGAAAACTGGTGCCAATAGTCTGGAAATCAGGGTAATAAATCTATGGCCGAACCGCTTGATTGGCGATGAACAGTTGCCTGATCCTGACAAGTTTACGCCGGGTGGCGGGGCCAGTGGGTTTGCCAGTTTGAGCAACGGTGCCATTGTAGAGTTGCCAGCCTGGTATAAAGAAGGTAAGCCTAAACCCACCAACGGCCGGGTGACCTTTACGACTTGGAAACATTACAACAAAGACTCGCCTTTATTGGAGTCCGGCTTAATTGGTCCGGTCATATTACGAGTAGCAGAGAATATAAACCTATAAGCCGGGCCGCCGAAGCGGTCTTTAAAGACCTTATAGGTTTGGCAAAACAACCTATTTTCTTTCTCTATGAAACAAGCCTTCCTCTTTTTACTAACCCTCATTTACTCTGCCACGTTTGGCCAGTCGGTAATTGTCAAAACCGAGAACGGTCAGATTGAAGGCACTCGCAACAAAACGGGCGATATCCGAATCTTTAAGGGTGTTCCATTTGCGGCTCCACCGGTTGGGGATTTACGCTGGAAAGCTCCGAAATCCGTTGCAAACTGGACGGATATTAAAAAATGTCAGGCATTTGGGCCGAGTCCGATGCAGGGCAAACCCGCGCCGTTTATGTATTGGTCGTCGGAGTTTCTGATTCCAGAGCAGTCCATCAGCGAAGATTGTCTGTACCTGAATGTCTGGACAGGCGCTAAGTCGGCTACCGAAAAACGTCCGGTCATTGTCTTTATTCCCGGTGGTGGGTTTCGGAGTGGGGGCGGAGCTTGCCCTATTTATGATGGAGAAGCGATGGCGAAAAAAGGAATTGTATTTGTCAATATTAATTACCGTCTTGGCGTTTTTGGCTTTCTGGCCCACCCCGAATTGTCGCAGGAGTCGGGGCATAGTGCGTCGGGTAATTATGCGTTGCTGGATATGATTGCTGCACTACGCTGGGTTCAGAAAAATATAGCCGCTCTGGGTGGCGACCCCGGTAATGTTACGGTGGCAGGGCAGTCGGCGGGGGCGTTTGCGGTTAATTTTCTAACAGCATCACCGTTGGCAACAGGGCTTTTTCAGCGAGCCATTGCCGAAAGCGGAGGTAGTTTCGTCGCCAGTCCTATTCGCCCTAAACTGACGTTACAAGGCGCTGAACAACAGGGTATTTATTTTACTAAATCTGTGAATGTTAGTTCGCTGCGTGAACTTCGGGGGAAATCGGCCGATGATATTTTGAAAGCAACTGGTGGCCTGAGTTCACCCATTGTCGATGGGTACGTGGTGCCGGAGTCTGTCATGGACATTTATGCGCACGGGAAGCAAAACGATGTTCCAATTATTGTCGGCTGGAACGAAGACGATAAAATAATGGGCCCTCCTGCCAAAGCCGATGCCTTTCGGGAACAGGCCAAAAAGCGGTTTGACAGCCACGCTGATGCGTTTCTAACTGCCTATCCGGCCAAAACAGACGATGAGGCTGCGCAATCGCAGGGAAACAGCAACCGGGATGAATCCTTTGGTATTCAGGATTACATCTGGGCTAAAATGCAGACTAAAACGGGTAAGTCGCCGGTGTATGTTTACAACTTCAATCGTAAATTACCCGCAGCCAATCCGCAATCACAATTCGGCGCGTTTCATTCCGGCGAGATCGTGTATGCCTACAATAATTTAAAAACCTTGAACCGGCCGTGGGAATCCGTCGACCAACAGCTGGCCGAGGCCATGTCGTCATACTGGGTAAATTTTGCCAAAACGGGTAATCCAAATAGTAAAAACTTACCAAATTGGCCCGTCTATAAACCAGAGTCAGACAACGTACTTATTCTCGATAAAACCATTGAAAGCAAGCCGTTACCAACCAAATCGCAACTGGCTTTCTGGGAGCATTATTATGGAGTCGAGAAATGATTTCTTGCAATGACCTTTTATTACCTATTAACTCATGAGAAAAAGAAACATCTGTATCGGTTTGCTGAGTCTGTTCTCCGCATCCGTTACGCTCGGTCAAAACTGGACAGAAACCAAGTCAGGAACCTGGACGAAAATCACGAATAAAAATGGTCAGATACTGGGTTACGCCACTACTTCGGGCGTAAAGATGCTGACCGATAAAGGATTAGCCTTCAAAGACTTAAATAAAAATGGCAAACTAGACAAATACGAAGACTGGCGTTTGTCGGCTGATGTTCGGGCCAAAGATCTGGCTTCGAAAATGACCGTCGAGCAAATAGCCGGGCTAATGCTCTATAGCAAACACCAGCCTATTCCGGCAGCGGCAGGCGGTCCATTTGCTGGTACTTACAACGGTAAAATCTTTGCTCAAAGTGGAGCCAAAGTCGCCGATTTATCGGATCAGCAACAGGTTTTCTTAACGAAAGACAACCTGCGGCACGTTCTGATTACCTCGGTGCAAAGTCCGGAAGCGGCTGCCGAATGGAACAACAATGCACAGGCATTAGTAGAAGGTCTGGGGCTGGGTATCCCCGTGAACAGCAGTTCTGATCCTCGCCACGGCACCCGCGCCGATGCCGAATTTAACGCTGGAGCGGGCGGGACCATTTCCATGTGGCCGGGTTCACTAGGCTTAGCCGCTACGTTTAATCCTGAGTTAGTTCAACGCTTTGGTCAGATTGCCGCCACCGAATACCGGGCGTTGGGTATAGCTACGGCCCTGTCTCCGCAAGTTGATTTAGCTACAGACCCACGCTGGAACCGCGTTAGTGGCACATTTGGCGAAGATCCGAAGTTGGCTACCGATATGGCGCGCGCCTATATTGATGGCTTTCAGACATCAACAGGGGCCAATGAAATTACGGGCGGCTGGGGCTACAGCAGTGTCAACGCGATGGTGAAACACTGGCCCGGTGGTGGTTCGGGCGAAGGGGGTCGTGATGCGCACTATGGCTACGGCAAATATGCGGTGTATCCGGGCAAGAACTTTGAGAACCATTTTATGCCGTTCCTGAATGGCGCGTTCAAATTGAATGGCAAAACCCGCATGGCCTCAGCGGTGATGCCCTATTACACGATTTCGTTCGATCAGGACAAAAAATATGGCGAGAATGTAGGGAACAGCTACAACAAATACATTATTCACGACTTACTGCGGACCAAATACAAATACGACGGCGTGGTGTGTACGGACTGGCTAATTACGGCCGATGAAACGGCTGTCGATGTATTTCTGTCGGGCAAGTCATGGGGCGTTGAGAAGCTGTCACTCGCTGAACGGCACTACAAAATTCTGATGAATGGCGTTGATCAATTCGGGGGTAACAACGAATCGAAACCGGTGACAGACGCGTATCAAATGGGCGTTAAGGAACATGGTGTATCGTTTATGCGAAGTCGGTTTGAGCAATCGGCTGTTCGACTTTTAAAAAATATTTTCCGGGTTGGGCTTTTCGAGAATCCGTATTTAGATCCTCAGATTTCGCAGAAAGCGGTTGGTACGTCCGAGTTTATGAAAGCCGGTTATCAGGCGCAACTAGAGTCTGTTGTGATGGTGAAAAATAAAGCCAAAACGCTGCCGCTGACGAAGGGAAAGACGGTCTATATCCCAAAACGATTTACGCCTGCCGGTCGTAATTTTATGGGAATGGAAACGCCTGAAAAACTGGATTATCCGGTCAATCTTACCATCGTAAAAAAATACTTTACCGTAACTGATAACCCTGCCGAAGCTGATTATGCGCTGGTGTTTATCCAAAGTCCCAATTCAGGCGGAGGCTATAACTCGGCTGATGCCAAAGCGGGCGGCACAGGTTACGTTCCGGTCAGTTTGCAATACGGCGATTATACGGCTCAGGGAACCCGTGACCCAAGTATTGCGGGCGGTGATCCGCTGGAGAAATTCACGAACCGGACCTACAACGGCAAAACAGCGAAGACCATCAGTGGTTCGGATTTAGGCATGGTAACAGACACGTATGCCAAGATGAAAGGCAAGCCGGTAATTGTGGCGTTACACGTGTCAAATCCTACGGTTGTGCGGGAATTTGAGAAAGAGTCGAACGCTATTCTGGCACATTTTGGTGTTCAGGATCAAGCTTTATTAGAAATTCTGACAGGTGTTCATGAGCCTTCGGCACTGTTGCCCATGCAGTTACCTGCCGACATGAAAACCGTAGAAACGCAAGCTGAAGACGTTCCCCGCGATATGACTTCGTATATAGATTCAGACGGTAATAGCTATGATTTTGGCTTTGGTCTGAACTGGAAAGGTGTTATAAAAGATGCCCGCACGTCGACGTACAAACAGGGGGTTTTGAGTTTGAAATAGTGTGCATTTTTGTATTGTGCTGGCAGCTTCTTAAAGCTGCCAGCACAATACAAAAATGCACACTATTTCAAACTCAAAACCCCCTGTTTGTACGTCGACGTGCGGGCATCTTTTATAACACCTTTCCAGTTCAGACCAAAGCCAAAATCATAGCTATTACCGTCTG
>JANXVQ010000653.1 GCA_025351545.1 Spirosoma sp. | reverse complement strand
GGTGGTTAACGAGGGATATGAAATGCTCCGATTAGCGGGCGACAGGGTGGAAAACCAGTCGTTTCGGAACGTTCCGTTCACAAATAGAAAATCTTTATAAGAAACCTCCGCCGACCCATAAACTGAGTTAACCTGCCGTTCTGAGAATTCGTACGTAGGGTCCTTCTGTCGCCCATTACCAATTGTGTATAGCCCCCTGGTATAGAAATCCTGTACAAATACATTATGTCGACTGATTTTCCGATACATCTGGTTTCCCCCGGCATTCACATTCACGCCAAAAACACCAAATGTGCGGTTGGCACCAATCAGAAAGTCGGTATTGAGTTCACGGACACTACGGGCATCCTGCGTAAACTGGCCATTTACAAAACCAGCCGGTGCCGCTGGCTGGCGCTGGCTGCCTGTGGGCAAGTTATAATTCTGCTCCCGCGAGTAATAATCCTGCCCGACCCGTGCCTGTAAAAATAGCCAGTCGGTAAAGTTGTACCGAGCCGTGAGGTTACCAAAAACCCGGTCAGTATAGGTGTTATCGAATCGTTTCAGGGCAAAATAGGGATTGGTGCGATTGGTAAACCTCGACCAGACCACTTCATTCCCATTAGCGTCTGATGCATATTTTTCCAACAATTCCATTGGCATGGAGTTAGCCATGCTGAATAAGACGACCGGGCTATAATCCTGCTCGGCAATATTTGGTGGATTCTTCCGGTATTCGTTGGAGTAATTGACATTTCCCGATACCGTCAGCTTCTTGGCCAGCGTCTGGGTGAAGCCCAGGTTGACGGTTTTTCGACTGTAGCCAGAACCCGGCAGAATAGTCTTGTTATCCAAGTTGGAAACGGATAGATTAAAGCCGCCAAATTCGCCACCCGACGACAAGCTTAGTGTGTTAGTCCAGGTTTGCCCAGTTCGGTAGTAATCGGTAATTTGGTGGCGCTGAGCCACATAAGGCACTACGACACCATCAAACAGGGTTTGGGTCATACCGGGTTGAAATTTCTCACCAAAACTCCACTGACCTGATGTCGGATAGGGAGCTGTCGGGCGAAGTCCATTTTCTCCCTGCCCGTATTCGTACTGATAGTCTGTATAATCCAGTGGCGTATCTGTTGTAAAATTAGTATTATACTCCAGGCCAATCCCGTTGCCAGTTCCCCGGGTTTTGGTGGTGATCATGATCACTCCATCTTTGGCGCGCGAGCCGTACAGGGCCGAGGCAGCCGCCCCTTTCAAAACGGTCATGGTTTCAATATTGTCGGGATTGATACTGCTCAGGCCATCGCCCCCATCGGAGGTTCGATTGCTTCCTTTTTCGGCTACATCACCCCTGGCTCCATAATTCGTGTTGTCGATGGGAACGCCATTCACAACGATGAGGGGAGAATTATTACCTCCAAAGGATGATTGTCCGCGAATACGAATTTTACTGGTTCCGGCAGGGCCCGTTCCTAAAGACGTGATATTGACGCCGGGAATTTTCCCCTGCAAGGCATTCATAAAATTGGTTGTTCGGTTAACGGTAATCTGATCAGACGTAACCGTTGACGTTGCATAGCCAATACTTTTAGCTTGCTTTTTAATGCCTAACGCCGTGACCACGACTTCATTCAGTGATTTATCGGCGGGAGCAAGTGCCACTCGAACGATAGATTGATTGCCCGCGACTACCTCTTTTGTATCATAGCCTACGAAACTGAAGACGAGCGCAATTACGCCTTCATCTGGAATATCGAGTTGAAAGGTTCCCTCAGCGCTGGTTGTTGTTCCACGCTGAGATCCTTTTATTAAAACACTCACCCCCGGCATACCAACCCCTTTTTCGTCGGTCACCCTGCCAGATATAATTCGTTTGGGAGCTAGTTCATTAATGGTTTCAATCGGATTAACAAAGCCAGTTTCGTTAGACTTGGGCGCACTCGCCGATAGAACGATTTTTCTGCCCACCAGCTCATAACTGATAGACAGCGGTTTGAAATATTTGATCAGAACTTCTTCCAGCGTAGCATTATTGACTTGAATGCTTATTTTTTGCTTTGGTTCAATCACCTCTGAGCTATACACAAACTGTACGCCTGTCGCTTTTTCGATCTCTGCCAGTACCTTCTTTACTTCCAGGTTCTCAGCATGCAATGTCAGGCGTTTCTGCAAGTATTCCTGCGCGTTAGTCGAGTGGGCATAGGATACACCCATCAGTAAAAACATAACTAAACTCTGCATCAGTGAAAATCTCATGAGTTTGGCCCACAATTGTCTGGAAAGGGATTTTTTCATAGTTTTGTTAGGGTCAAAAAGTTCTGGATTAGGAGCAATTTCCGCTGAGTGGTTACTTTGGCGAGTGGACTCTCAGCAGATAAATCTGTCGGCAGTGGCTCAACCACTGCCGTTCTTTTTATGTATGTACCAACTCCCAAATCATATTGGGCAAGCCCACGGGCTTTGACTACACCGTTCATTTACACAGACACTAACTATTTAAAGTTTTTCCGACTGATTACGATTTGACCATCTGTTATTTCGTAACTCGCGGCAGCAGCCTTACAGAGCAAATCCAGTTTTTCATAAAGTGACTCGTTCGACAGAGTGGCCGTAATTTTACAGGCGTCGAAGTTTTGTTCATCGAACTGGATTGGAATACCGTAGCTTTTCTCCAGCTCGCGTAAAATCACCGGCAAGGCGATTTCATCATAGATAAACTGGGATTCTTTAACACTTTTTATGACCAGCGACGGGTTATTTACCAATGTTTTGATCAGATTACCGTCGCTCTTCTCAAAGATGGCTGCCTGATTCGCATGAAGTATAAGGCCACTGGTCTCTTTATTAGCGGACACGTACTCAGCCTTTGCTTTGTAAACAGACACCTTTCCCGATATCACTTGTACCGTAAATTTCTTGTCCAGATCAAAGGCTCTAATGACAAAGCGTGTACCCAGTACTTTCGTGACCATTTCTCCCGTATGAACCATAAATGGCTGATCCTTTCGCCTTACCGAGAAGCTTGCCTCCCCTTTTAGGTATACGATCCGGGCAGTTTTCGCAAACTGAGAAGGGTATCGAAGTCGACTTTGGGGACTTAATATCACTTCCGAACTGTCGTTCAGTAGCAATCGAAGCGGCTGTGGTGTATTGTTAACCGTCTCAACCAGGTGGTTGCTTAGGGAATCTGCCAGATGGG
>JANXVQ010000637.1 GCA_025351545.1 Spirosoma sp. | reverse complement strand
CGGTTGGGCACAGTCAACAACGCCCGCACTGTACCGGATGAGAACGAAGGAATCGAGCGTTACGGAGAAACGATTTCGAAAAATATTGGGCAATAATTATGATGGCCAGGACAAGAATCGCCAGGATTATGATGATGATCGTAAGCGCAAACGCCGTCAGCAAACTACAACGAATCAGACCGATAATAATGGCTATGGTTCCGGTCCCGACTATGCCTGGCCCCATCACCTGATTGAAATGGGTATTCGGTTTGCTCCTTCGCTTGATGTTAATACTGCCGCAGGAACGGGGAGTTATACCGGTTTTCGTAATAATGGCGCTGGTATTCGTATGAGTGTTGGGCCAACACTGGATTATTTTTTCTTCAAAGATCGCTACGCATTTAGTACTGGACTTTGGTATACGCTCAAGCAATCGGGTTTTCAGATGCCCGGTACTTTTGGTTCGAGCCAATGGAATCCCGGCGCACCCGAAAAGGAATCTATTTACAATTTACAGTACCTACAAATTCCCGCAACGGTGAAGCTGTTTGCTAATAACATCGCACCCAACATGCGATTGTATGTACAGACAGGTGGCCTGTTCAGTATAAAATTAGCTGA
Source organism: Spirosoma sp. (assembly GCA_025351545.1). Taxonomy (GTDB): domain Bacteria; phylum Bacteroidota; class Bacteroidia; order Cytophagales; family Spirosomataceae; genus Spirosoma. Next base: position 3,632 of record JANXVQ010000637.1, on the reverse strand, counting down.
AAGAGCCTTGGAGCAAGCTCGAAACGGTCTTTACACAGCAGAAAGTGGTGGCAGTCGCCGGCAGTATGGTTTCGCCGATGTTGAATTATTACTTGGCGCTGGTGTCCAGTACAAAATCAACCAGAACAACGCGTTCAACGTGGGTATGAGCTATCAACGCGGTTTGATCAACGTCATGCGATCTAGTGAGTTGACCTCCAAAAACCGAGTTGTTTCGCTGGAATTAGGCTTTAAATTTTAAGTTTTGTCCGGCTTCGTCAGCCGGACAAAACTTAAATCCTCATGTCAATTCCTTTACTCTTCAAATAGCTTTTCAAGGCCGGAATATCAATTTCCTTAAAGTGAAAAATACTGGCGGCCAGTCCGGCATCGGCTTTGCCCGTCGTGAATACGTCCACGAAATGGTCCATCGAACCCGCCCCACCCGACGCGATGACCGGAATGTTAGCCGCTCCTGAAATTTGTGCGGTCAGCTCGAGGGCAAATCCTGCTTTGGTGCCATCGGTGTCCATTGAGGTCAGGAGAATTTCGCCCGCTCCCCGCTCTTCAAGTTCTTTCGCCCAGGCAATCGTGCGTAGTTCCGTAGGCTTACGTCCGCCGTGCGTGTGAACGATATGCTCGTCATGTAAAAACCGCGTATCAATTGCCACCACTATACACTGGCTTCCAAACTCTAAGGCCAATTCATTTATTAAATCGGGGTTGCGAACGGCCGACGAGTTGATCGAAATCTTGTCGGCACCGGCGTTGAGAAGTGCAGAAACATCGGCTACGGACGAAATACCACCACCAACCGTAAACGGAATATTGATCGTATGAGCCACATTACGAACGAGTTCAATAAGTGTTTTACGCTCATCGACGGTAGCGGTAATGTCCAGAAAAACCAATTCGTCGGCTCCCTGTTCGGCGTAGATAGCCGCCAGTGCAACCGGGTCGCCAGCATCGCGCAGGTTTATGAAGTTGGTGCCTTTTACGGTGCGACCATCTTTAATATCCAGGCAAGGAATAATACGTTTTGTGAGCATTAGTAGGCGGTAAAGGCTTTAATAAACAGTGTATTTTCGGGACTATCAATGGGTGTAAAGCCGAATTGCTCGTATAATCCGTGGGCGTCACGCGTTACCAGCATGATCCGGCGCAACCCCTGCAAGGATGGATAAGCCATGATGAATGCCATAAGCTGTTTCGACAAGCCCTGACCACGATGTTCCGGCAGAATAAAAACGTCGGCCAGATAACCGAACGTAGCCAGATCCGTTACGACGCGAGCAAAGCCAACCTGACTATCGCCCTGATACACACCGAAACAAACAGAGTTCTCAATCGAACGCTGGACGATCTCAAGTGGAATATTTAAACTCCAATACGCTTCCTGACTCAGATATTGGTGGATAATATTAATATCAAGCTTTGATTTATCGTTGCTTATGGTATAATCGCTGGTCATAGTCCATTAATCTTTTGCAGATCCTTCAGCGTCACTCGCCCTTCATAAATCGCTTTACCAACAATGACACCAAAAAGGCCCATGTCGGCCAGAGTTTCAATGTCGGCCATGTTACTGACACCACCGCTGGCGATAATATTCAACTTAGGAAATTGATCCTGCATGTTCCGGTACAAATCAAAGGACGGCCCCTGTAACAGGCCATCTTTCGCCACATCGGTACTAATTACATACTTTATTCCCTTATCGACCCACTTCTCCAAAAAGTCGTAAATCCACACATCCGTCCCTTCTTCCCAACCACTGACAGCTATTTTTTCATTTTTGGCGTCAGCACCCAGAATGATTTTGTCGGAACCGTGCTTTGACAGCCAGCGCTCCATCAGGTCAGGATCTTTTATGGCAACACTGCCACCTGTAATCTGTTTGGCCCCACACTCGAACGCAACCCGCAGGTCATCATCGGACTGAACGCCACCACCAAAATCAACATGCAGACTGGTTTTAGACGTGATCAGTTCAAGAACTTTCCAGTTTATAACCCGTTTCTCCTTGGCACCGTCGAGGTCAACAAGGTGCAAACGTGTAAGACCTGCTCCTTCAAATTGCTGGGCAACTTCCAAAGGGCGGGCATTATATTCTTTCTTCTGGTTATAATCGCCTTGAGTAAGACGAACGGCCTTGCCATCAATTAGGTCAATAGCGGGTATTATGTGCATAAATAACGCGGGTGGAAACCCGTTTATAAACGTTTAGCAAATGCGGTGATTCACCCGCATTATAATTTCAAAAAATTCTCCAGAACCTGTTGACCCACGTTCCCACTAATTTCAGCGTGGAACTGGGCTGCATAGAAATTATCCCGGTGCAGCATGGCGCTGAATGGCCGGACATAATCGCAAACAGCAGTGGTTTCCGGACAAACATCGGCGGCATAGCTATGGACAAAATAGACATAGGCATTATCCGACAAACCCGCTGTTAGCGGGCTACTCAAGGTATGAATGTTGTTCCAGCCCGTATGGGGCACTTTGAATCCGGGTGTGTTTGGAAAGCGCCGAACATCAATATCGAAGATGCCCATACAGGTGGTATCATTTTCTTCTGAGTAGCGGCACATAAGCTGCATGCCGACACACGTACCAAGGACAGGCTGTTTCAACGATGGAATCAGTTTGTCCAGACCACGTTCCCGCAAATAAGCCATGGCGGTGCTCGCTTCGCCCACACCGGGGAAAATGACCTTGTCGGCCGAGCGAATTTCGGCCTCATCATCGGTAAGCAAATAACTAGCTCCCAACCGCTCCAGCGCATACATGACCGACTGAACGTTACCCGCGTTATATTTGATAATGACTGTTTTCATATTTTTCATGTACAACGGAGTAGTACTCCATTGAGCCGTCAGGCTAACTTGTCTATATAAAATTTAGCCTAACGGCTCAACGGAGTACCGCTCCATTGTACAATTACTACAGGTAAGCATCATTCACATATGAATATGGCCAGCCCTGCCAATTCTCACTTAAACCCGCCTTTACAGGGTTTTGACGTATGTACCAGATAATCCTGCGTAACTCAGCGTTGTCCCGAACAAGGTGGTCGTAACCTTCGGGATACCAGAAAGCCCCTGTTCTATTCAATAACACATTGGCTTTTCGAGCTGTACAGCGTTTGAACGATTGTAAAATCCGAAATAACGGCTTTCCCGTTTCCTTAATATCTCGTGTGTCGATGATAAAATGAACGTGGTTCGACATGAGACAGTAAGCCACCAGCGTGTAATCCAGTTTATCTCGAAAATGCAATGCTTCTGTAACGACACCTGCAATTTCAGCTTGCTTTAACCAGTAAGGGCCATTATGCGGAGTGTCCAAGAACTCATCAAAGCGAGCGAAATAACGCTTTTTCTGACTGACAATTTCTCTCTCTTGCTGGCCTAGTTGCTTTAACGCCAGTGCCTGTTCCTCTTTCAACATCTCAACGGTAGCTACGGGTAAACTACCTGCCAGCCGAATCGTAATAAAAAATACAGATTCGAGTGGGTGTAGATGAGGCAGATTCCGGTAATATTCCATTGTTTTTTGCTGTTCTGTACAACGGAAAGGTTTTCCGTTGAGCCGTCAGGCTAAAAAGTGCTTCTTTACAAAAATTTCAGATAACAGAAAAAGTTAGCCTGGCG
>JANXVQ010000623.1 GCA_025351545.1 Spirosoma sp. | reverse complement strand
GGCAGGAAAAAATAGTTTTTTAATTTTTTTTAATCCTTTTTTCATTCCGTCTTTTCTCCTTTCTGCCTTTTTCTTATATTCACCCACTACTAAACCCCCTCCCCAATGAACATACGCCAAGTACTTCAGGGAAAGTCTATTAACGCACTTTACAGTATCTCATCTGACCAAACAGTGCTTGATGGACTCAAGGTCATGGCCGACAAAAATATAGGCGCATTACTGGTGGTTGATGAAGGCGTGCTAACGGGCATTTTTTCTGAACGCGATTATGCCCGTAAGGTAATTCTGAAAGATCGTCACTCCGACGATACCCGCATTTCCGATATCATGACGGCTACTGTAATTACAATCGAACCCGAACAGACATTAGAAGATTGTATGATTATTATGTCAGACAAGCACATTCGTCACCTACCGGTTATGGACAAGGGCAAATTGGTCGGCATTATTTCTATCAATGATGTGGTAACAGCTATTATCCGCGACCAAAAAACCCGTATCGATTCCCTGGAGAGTTACATTTCGGGAAGCCCGTACTAAGTGAAAGCTGTACAGTATAGGATATTATACATCACTATATCATACACCAAATAGCCAGGCTACGCAGGCCCCCCCGATTATAAATTCCGTACCTTTGCGACCCAAAATACGCCTTATACTGTGACGCAAGTAGCTGACAAGCCTCGGGAAGAAGTACTGAAATTATATGGAAACCGGCTTCGGTTGCGCATTTGCGGCTTGTACCGCGAAGGCGATCAGCTATTAATGGTGCGCCATCGGGGTATTGGCCCGACAAACACGTTCTGGTGCCCACCCGGTGGCGGTGCCCAGTTCAGCGAAGCCGCACCCGATGCCCTGATTCGGGAGTTTATGGAGGAAACCGGTTTGGAAATCGAAATTGGTGATATGTTGTTCGTGAACGAATTTATGTTGCCTCCTCTTCATGCTATGGAGTTGTTTTTTGCCGTTCGGGCAGTAGGTGGTGTGCTTCAACAAGGAATTGACCCCGAAATGAGCATCGACGGGCAAATTATTGACGAAGTTCGGCTAATGAGTTTCGCGGAAATAAAGAGCTATCCGCCCGAAGAGGTACATGCCCTGTTTCGCTATTGCAACTCGCTCGATGATGTATTTCAACTAAGAGGCTATTTACAATAAAACCATCAGGCATGAATTGCCAGCTTTTCTCTATGTTTATAATTTCGTCTTACCCTTAAAATCTACTCGTTCCACACTGTGCAAACCGCTGTAACCCTCGCGCCCGCCGTAACCATTCGTTCCGACTCATTCGACCCCCGGACTACCGACAAGTCGGTGTTAAGTCTGGAAGTTGGTCGAGACCGATTTCGGTTTATGGTGCAGGATAAGCGTGGACGAGGTTTGTGCCTTGACGATTATATATTCCCATCACTGCTGACCGACCGGTCGATGACGGGAATATTGCCCGGGGTATTTCGCGAACACCCGGTTTTGTCGGCCGGGCCGTGGCAGGAAATTCGTATCGGAGTGAACTCGCCTTCATTTACGCTTGTCCCGACCCCGCTTTTTCGCAAAGAATACGCGGGTAGTTATTTGGCGCTTATGCGCGGAAGTGCGTTACCAGCCCATGAGTTTGCCCAGTCATTTGCGCACGAGGCCGAAGGGTTTCTGTCGGTATTTAATCTGGAACACCCATTAGCCGATTTCTTTTCGGAGGTGTATCCGCTCCAGCCACTACGATTTGTTCATCAGATTGGTGCATTGATTCAGGCCACGGCTGATCTTGATCGTCGGGCACTGACTCCCGATAACGTTTATTTATTTTTCGAAGACGAATTTGTTACAATTATTTACCGTAGTGCGCACCAGGTACGCTATTGTAATCGTTTTGGCTGTAAAAACGCACAGGATTTAGCGTATTATATTCTCTACGTAGTTGATGAACAGAAGCTAAGTCCTGACCTGATCTGTGTTTCTTTATATGGAGAAATTACTCCATTCGCCGAGGCTTATGCTGAATTGAGTCGTTTTTTACCCCATTTAGCCTTTGGCCACGTACCTCCGGGCTTACCGTTATCTGCCGAATTCAGTGACCTGCCCGACCACCGATACTTGAGTTTATACGGGTTAGGTTTAATGAGCGAATGAGTGCTCTAACCTTATAGCACTCATTCGCTTTTTTATTAACTATTTATGAAGCGTATCGCCCTTTTTCCCGGTTCGTTCGACCCGTTTACCAGAGGTCATGAAGACATTGTATTACGTGGTTTACATTTATTCGACGAAGTCATTATTGGTATTGGGCGCAACGCCCGCAAAGAACGCTACTTTCCTCTGGAGCAGATAACGGAACTTATAGAAGGGGCATTCCGCTATCAGCCAGCCGTGAGCGTTATCAGTTATGATGATTTAACCGCTAATGTTGCCCGTAATATTGGCGCTAAGTTTTTGCTGCGCGGTCTGCGTAATACCACCGATTTTGAATACGAAAACGGCATTTCGCAGGTCAATCGATACGTTTACGAAGACGTTGAAACGGTATTCCTGATCACGTCACCGCATCTGGCACCTATTAGCTCGAGCATCATCCGTGACCTGCACCGGTATGGGCAGGATGTTGATGAATTTCTGCCATACCAGCTAGGGAAAGTCGAAAAAATGTAGGAAAATGCATAAAACGGTTGCTGTGATGTCGGTTACTA
>JANXVQ010000570.1 GCA_025351545.1 Spirosoma sp. | reverse complement strand
CGGTTTCTCAAAACCGACACCACACACAAAACCGACACCAGACACCACGGAACCCGCTTACCTTTTTACCGGACAAACGCCATCGCTACGCCACCGTCTACATTCAGGACGTTGCCGGTTGATTTGGCAAGCAATCCATTTACGAATGCCAGACAGGCGTTCGCGATATCGTCAGGCAAAATGACTTCGTTCAGGAGCGTCCGTTTGGCGTAATAGCCCGGAAGCTCGGCTATCGTGATACCATAGGCTTTGGCGCGGCCTTCGGCCCAGGCACCAGCCCAGATTTTGGAATCGGAAATTACCGCGTCAGGATTCACAACATTCACCCGAATATGGTCTTTGCCGAGTTCAGCAGCATTCAGGCGGCTCAGGTGCAATTGTGCGGCTTTAGCGGAACCATAACCTGCGTTATTGGGACCGGAAACCAGCGCATTTTTACTGACAATATTGAGCACATCACCACCCAGTTTCTGCTTCCGCATCACCCCAACGGCTTTCTGAGTCACCAAAAACTGGCCTTTCACCAATACATCATACAGCAGATCCCAGTCTTTTTCGGTATGCTCTTCAATTGGTTTGGAGATACTCAAGCCAGCGCAGTTCACCACAATATCGACGCCACCAAAAGCCAGCGCAGCCGCATCATACGCGTTGGAAATAGTTTCGGAACTCGTCACATCCAACAAAACAGCCGTATAAGCATCTTTGCCATATTGCTTCTGAAACTCTTCCTTCGCACCCGCCAACCGGTCGGCGTCATTGTCATTGATGACGACGACGGCACCTTCGGCCAGAAATTTCTTGGCAATCGCTTTGCCAATACCGCCCGCGCTACCCGTAATCAGAGCGATTTTGCCCGACAAGGGCTTAGGCATTGGCATCCGCTGAAGTTTGGCTTCTTCCAGCAACCAATATTCAATATCGAAAGCTTCCTGTTCCGGCAGACCAACATAGTCCGACACAGCCTCGGCGCCCTTCATCACATTAATGGCATTGGTATAGAATTCGGCCGCAACCCGCGCCGTCTGTTTGTCTTTTGCAAAGGTGAACATGCCCACGCCCGGCCACAGAATTACGACCGGATTTGGGTCGCGTATGGCGGGGCTGTTCTCATGTTTATTTCGCTCATAATAGGCAGCGTAGTCGGCACGGTAATCGGCAAATGCTTTCTCCAGATACCCTTCGCTGTCGGCAGATGAGAGTTGTATGGTATCGAGTACCAGCGGACGAATTTTAGTGCGCAGGAAATGGTCGGGGCAACTGGTACCCAGGCGAGCCAGACGGTCCAGATCGTGCGAGTTGACAAATTCCAGAACGCGATCGTCGTCGGTAAAGTGGCCAATCATCCGACGGTGACCCGACGCTAAACCGCGTAATATGGGCATTAGCGAAACGGCCTGTGTTTTTCGCGTATCGGCATCTGTGTTCTGACGGGCTGGCCCACCAAATACAGGTCGTTTCTTACCAAAGTTATTATGCAGAAATTCTGACGCCTGCTCAATTACTTCCAGCGTATTCATATACGACTCGTAGGAGGTATCTCCCCAGGTAAACAAACCATGTCCGCCAAGAATTACACCACGAAGATTGGGGTTTTCCCGAACCGTCTGCTCCAGCTTCAGGCCCAGATCGAAACCAGGCCGCTGCCAGGGGAGCCAGGCTAGTTTATCACCCCAGATTTGATGCATAATCGCTTCACCATCCCGGCTGGCGGCAATAGCAATCAGCGCGTCGGGGTGCAGGTGATCAATATGTTTAAAAGGCAATAAGCCATGCAAAGGTGTATCAATGGATGGAGCGGCACATTTAGGATCGAATAGTGTGTGGTCAAACAATTCAACCATTTCATCTTCAAACTCCAGTCCACGGTAACGATTTTTTAACGCCTGCAAACGCTCTACATACAGATTAGCGCACCCTTTTTTAGTCAGCGTACCAATGTCTCCTCCTGATCCTTTCACCCACATCACTTCTACCGGATCGCCAGTTAATGGATTAATTTCCATCAACTTAACCGACGTGTTTCCCCCGGCATAATTCGTTAGGCGCAGGTCAGCTCCGAGTAAATTGGAACGGTAAATAAAGAGGGCGACTTCGTCACCAGCCAACTCTGCCGCCATTTTCTCATCCCAGAGGTAGCTAACATAGTTGAACGCTTGCGTCGTATTCATATAAATTTAGTAAGTAGTATCGGTCTGGTATCTTGTTTTAGACAAAGTAAGTCCCGTCCGTTTTCTCCTGCTTCATGTACTCTCCTGTTACAACGATAAAAAAGAACTAGTATTTATGTGTGTATTAATCAGACAATTGCACAGGAGAGAACAGGTAAGTTTCAGGAACGGAACGGGATAAATTTAAAAAAACAAAGAAAAAGTGGCTGTATTATTGGGTGTTGTGTTCCATGCAATAGGAGGATTTGCCTCCGGTAGTTTTTATTTACCCTATAAAAAAGTGCGTGGATGGGCCTGGGAAAGTTACTGGCTCGTCGGCGGATTATTCTCCTGGTTAGCGGCTCCGTTGCTGCTGGGGTCACTTACAGTACCCAATCTATTTGGTGTGCTGGCGCAGATACCCAAAGAAACATTGCTCTGGACTTATTTCTGGGGGGTTTTATGGGGCTTCGGCGGATTAACCTTTGGCTTGGCCATGCGGTATTTGGGCTTGTCGCTGGGCATGGCCGTAACACTGGGACTTTGCGCCGTTTTTGGAACGCTGGTGCCGCCCATCTGGCAGGGCGAATTCGGAAAACTCGTCAGCACAACCTCCGGGCAGGTCATTATGCTGGGGCTGGGCATCTGCGTACTCGGCATCTCGATTTGCGGCATCGCCGGCATGATGAAAGAGCGCTCGTTATCAGATGAACAGAAGAAAGCCGTTATTGCTGAATTTGATATTCGTAAAGGGTTGATCGTAGCTGTTTTTTCGGGTATCATGAGCGCCTGTTTTTCGTTCGGGCTCACGGCTGGTCAACCTATTGCCGAGCTTGCAGTTAAAAACGGGACCGATCCTCTTTATATGAACAATGCCGCGCTGGTCATTATTCTCCTCGGCGGCCTGACAACCAACGCCATCTGGACTATTTATCTAAATATCCGTAACCGCACCTACACCGACTACGCCAACGTCTCGACACCGATCTTAACGAATATCATTTTCTGCGCCTTAGCCGGTTTCACCTGGTATTTCCAGTTCTTTTTCTACGGCATGGGCGACAGCAAAATGGGCGAATACCGCTTTTCGGGCTGGACACTCCACATGGCGTTTATTATCGCCTTTAGTAGCTTTTGGGGCCTGTATCTGCACGAATGGCGGGGAGCGAATAAATCGACCATGCGCACCATTACACTCGGTATTGGACTTGTTGTTTTCTCAACGGTCGTTGTCGGACTCGGGAACTATCTGGCAGAGTAAAAATAAATCTATCCTTTTAAGCCAATGAATAGTTTAACTAAACTTTGACAAAGCTGGTAACTCTGATAATCAATGGACTATACTATCAGCTTTGTCAAAGTTTTCTGTCCTAGTACTTAAGCCAATTCGGGCTGCGTCTCAATTATAGACGCAGCCCGAATTGGCTTAAAAGATTCTCAAAATACTTCCTTTG
>JANXVQ010000567.1 GCA_025351545.1 Spirosoma sp. | reverse complement strand
CTGTATGTTGCCTTCTTTAAAAGCCTCCATTGAGTTGATACGCGTATTCTGGCCTTTATTGGCATGAATAACCCGAATCTTAGCTGTCTCGACCACTTTACGTGCCAGAAATTTATAGATATTATCAGCAGTCCCTTTTGTTCGGGCGAAGATGATAACCCGCTGGAAAGAGTCCTTGTTTATAAGGTAATCCAGCAAATTGATTTTGGTACGAAAGTTTGGAACTTCGTAAATCACCTGACTTACCATTTCGGCGGTCGATGCCTGAGGGGTTACTTCTACTTTTATCGGCGCTTCCAGAAATTCTCCCGATAGCCGTTCGACCCGCCCGCCAAACGTGGCTGAAAATAGTAAATTCTGCCGTTTCGACGGAATTATTTCCAGGATAGACCGAATTTGAGGCATAAATCCCATATCCATCATCTTATCGGCTTCGTCGAGAACCATCGTGCGAATCTCTTTGGTCACAATCTCACCGGTACGATAGAGGTCCAGGAACCGCCCAGGTGTCGCTACCACAATATCTACCCCCTTACGAAGCGTTTCGATCTGCGTTTTTGGCCCAAGTCCACCAAAAATAGCCGCATGCCGGAGACCCGTATATTTGCTTAACTCGCTGACGGCTTCATTAATCTGCATGACTAATTCGCGCGTTGGAGCCAGAATCAACGCACGTGGATTGTGTCCTTGTGCGTATTTAACCTTCATAAGTAAGGGGAGCAGATAAGCCGCCGTTTTGCCGGTGCCGGTTTGTGCAATACCCAGCACATCATGATTCGCCAGACTTAAGGGAATCGTTTTTTGCTGAATAGGTGTCGGCTCAGTATACCCAAGTTCGGCTATGGCATTGAGCAACTGCCGGTTTAACTCAAACTGCTCAAAAGAAGTAATTTCCATAAAAGTATATAGGCCAATCGCGAGATTAGCCCGTCAATAGTAACAAAAGATCAATCTGGATGAATACAATAGTTCGATTGATCCAGCAAAATTAGAACTGTTTTAACACGCGTTCTATGCCACTAACATAGCCTGAGCCAAACAGATTCACATGAACGAGTAGTGGATAGAGGTTATAGATAGCCACCCGCTCGCCAAAATCGTCCTGAATGGGAAACGTTTCATGATATGCGTCATAAAACCGGTTGTCAAAACCAGCAAATAATTTAGTAAAAGCCAGTTCGGCTTCGCGAAAGCCGTAATAAACACTGGGGTCAATTAGGGCGGGTTGCCCATTTTCGTTTATCAGCACATTACCTGACCACAAATCACCATGAAGCAAAGCGGGCCGCTCATTCGGAAGCAGGTCGGGTAGGCGGGTACGAAGCCGCAAGAGCGCGTCGTAGGTTGATTTCGATAACAGGCCTTTGTATAATGCCAGACCGGCCTGAGGGAGTAGCCGATGCTCAAAAAAGAAATCGTAGCCGTTGGCTGTCAAGGTGTTGTTTTGTGGAAGCGAACCAATATAGTTCGAAAAATTCAACCCGAACATTGGCTGCGTATGCGAGTGCAGAACGGCTAGTGACTGGCCTAGAGTTTCCCAATAATCTTTAGCAGGCGTCCCCGGATCAATGTATTCCAGAACCAGATACGATTTGTCGGCCTGATGACCGTGCCCAATTACCTGCGGAATCTGTAATGCATCGGTCTGGCGAAGTAAATCAAGTCCCCTGGCTTCGGTTGCAAATATATCGGGCAACTCCGGTTGAGACTGTTCCAGTTGATTCCATTTAACGAAAAAGACGCCTTCTGACGAAAATACCTGGGCCGACATGTTAATATTTCCCCCGGATACAAACTGCATTTCTATAACCTGAACCGTCTGGCCCAAGGCCGAAAACAGAATGCTTTCAAAAAAAGAAAATTGCTCGTCGCCCCAAAAATCCATGCGTTATTTGCGTTGTGGCTGTTCTGATATAAGTGCCAGGTGGTGATCTTTAACAGAACAGGTAGAATCAATTGACATTTTATGAATTTACAAATTCAGCATCTCTACGACATTGCCCGAAAACCTGACCGGCGGATTATTGGTCTTATGTCGGGCACATCACTCGATGGTCTGGATGTGGCTCTATGCCGCATTTCGGGCAGTGGCCCTGCTACACATGTTATACTCGAACAGTTTGCCACTGTACCTTATGATGACGGTTTGAAAGCTGAGATTCGTACCATCTTTGCCAAATCAACCATTAATTTCGAGCAACTTTGTTTGCTGAATCCATACATTGGTCGGCTTCATGGCCAGATGATTCTCGACTGTCTGCACGATTGGGCAATAGACCCCAGCAATGTGGACGTGGTAGCCAGTCACGGCCAAACCGTATATCACGCCCCCAAAAGTCAGCATCGGCATGATAAGTTCCCGAATGCCACGCTTCAGATAGGTGATGGCGATCATGTTGCGGCTGTAACCGGAATTATTACGTTCAGTGATTTTCGGCAGAAACACGTTGCACATGGGGGCGAAGGGGCTCCGTTGGCTGTTTATGGTGATTATTTCATGTTCTCTGCCAAAGGCGAAAATCGAATATTGCTCAATATGGGTGGTATTGCCAACTTCACTTATTTACCTGCCGATGAAGATGCCAGCAGCGTTTTTACGACCGATACAGGCCCCGGAAATACACTTTTGGATGCCTATGCTCGAAAATTTCTAAACAAACCGTATGACGAAGATGGTAAGTTTGCCGCTGAGGGTCAGGTAAATACAGGCTTACTTGATGCGTTGAAAGTGAATCCATTCTTCGAGGCTGCTTTTCCGAAAACGACCGGTCCCGAAGTGTTTAATGTGCCGTATGTTGACGAAGCGCAAAAGCGGAGCCAAACTATCAATATATTACCCGCCGATCTGATGGCAACGCTTGTTCAATTTAGTGCCGATACCATCGCCGATGCCATTAAGCTCGTGACACGAAATGGTGAAACATACCGGATATACATGAGTGGGGGCGGGGCGCACAACCCGGAATTAACCGGTAGACTCCAGAAATTACTTTCCAATTGCCAATTTGACAGCACCAGTAGCCTCGGTATAAATGGTGATGCAAAAGAAGCAGTACTTTTTGCCGTCTTGGCGAATGAAAGTCTGGCAGGAGGAACTACCTCGTTTGGCAACAGGCAAGGTGTTCCAACCGTTTCGATGGGAAAAGTGAGTTTCCCATTGTGAGATGGCTGACATAATCAATTCGCTTTGTGTCCAAAGAGTTAATAATAGTACTCGCTATCGTTAACTCTTTGGTCGAAAAACCTTCATTTTGTCTTCGTGGGTCGTCAAAAATGGTCCGCCAATGAGGTCAATGCAGTACGGAATAGCCGGGAAAACAACCGATAAACATTGGCCTATCGCCTTAGGTTTACCGGGCAAGTTCAGGATGAGTGTCTGGTTACGGATACCGGCCGTTTGACGCGATAATATAGCCGTTGGAACGTATTTCAGACTTTCCTGGCGCATCAGTTCGCCGAAACCGGGCATCATTTTCTGGCAAACGGCTTCCGTAGCTTCGGGAGTAACATCACGCAAGGCAGGGCCAGTGCCGCCCGTTGTTACCACCAAACAGCATCCCTCAGCGTCTGCCAGTTCAATCATTGTCGCTTCGAGTTGGTACTGCTCATCAGGAATGACACGATAGACGGGTTGCCAGTCGCAGCTAAGCCATTCGGTTAGAAAACCAACAACGGCTTTACCCGGAATGTCTTCATAAATACCCGCGCTAGCCCGATCTGAAACATTAATAATACCGATTTTAATCATGAGTAAACATTCAACCTGGTTAAGCTGCGGCTAATTGGACGTTGAGATGCAATGATTGTAGGGCTGTTTTTAAAGCCGCAATCAATTCATCTCGTTTAAATATATATTGACGGATCATTGACTGATTATCAGATAGCTTCTGATGCATAATAATCATGTCGTTGATTTTTTCAATCTGCTCTGATAATTCGGCGATATGAATATATTTTTCGTCCATCACATCCATATTCAGTCAATGTTTACCCGTATAAAACCTTTGGCGAATCGTTTTCGGTTCCGATTGTAGCGAGTATGCCCAAACCAATCATTCCAGTAAGCGCAATCTGCCTGAAATAGCGTCGAATACTTATGCTCAACTGGATTACCCAAACTGTAAAAGCATCTAAACTCACATAGTGTTTTGCTACTGCCCATTTACTGAAATGTGCATCTATAGCTCGCTCTTTCTCATGATAGACCCCGTAATCAATGAAACAAACCAGATCAATGTCATTAGGACTATGTGTGTTTGATATAAAACCACCATCTATCCATTGATAAAATGGCTGGCCCAGTAGTGTACGTAGATCGTGCGTATAGCGTTTATATTCCTCAAATAATAGATGACGCTTAGACGCACGATCAAAAGGTTTAACAAAAATATATTCTGCCTCCGCCTGTGATAAATTTACAATTGATGTTGCTTGAAGATTACCACGAATGTCAAATAAAACTCCCATTAAATTAGAACTTCTTTCGCTTTAAGGCTAGATCATGCGCCGTATCGTAATAGGAGCGAAGGCTGCTCCAGTCGAAGACATCGGCAATGCTTTCAACGCGGTTCCGTTGCTGAATGCGGTCGCGCTGGGCCATCTTAACGAAACGATAAAGTACATCGGTCAACTGATCGGCTGCTTCGTTGAACGACTGTGTCCGGCGGTTGATGACATAAATACCCCGGTTTTCGTAATCACGCATGATCTGCATGATGAAATCACCAAAACCCGACTGGTCACTGGTAACGGTTGGAATGCCCCGCACAACGCACTCCAAGGGCGTGTATCCCCACGGTTCGTAATAGCTTGGGAATACGCCGAGGTGGCACCCGCGCACAAACTGACTGTAATCCAGGCCAAACAAAGGATTAGTAGAGGCAATGAAATCGGGGTGATAAACGATTTTTACCCGGTCATACTCGTTGTTAACCAGGTTTGCCTGCCGGATAAAGCGCGTCATGTCGTCTTCCTGCACCAGATTGTGCGTAACAAAAGGCGGCAAGTGATTCGTTTTCCAGCTTTGTACCGTCCGGCGAAGCCGAAGCCGCCAGTATTCATCGACAAAACTATTCAAATCGGGAAGCGTAGTTCCTTGCGGATCAGATGCGGCAGCCTGAAACAATCGTTCGCCTACTTGCTTCTCAATACTCTCGCAGGTTTCCTGAATTTCGTCGAGCAAGGCCCGTGAGTGAAGCACCTCGGGATTGATAGATGTGTAAGGCTGTTTGGTGACCATAAACATGACAACGGTCATGTCCATATTAGCCTCTCGCATTCGGAAATTTAGTCGGGCAAGGGCTTCAAGCGTTAGGTCATAGCCTTTATTTGTAAATTCAAAACGGCCAGAGGTGAAGAAGTACAGGGTTTTTTCCAGGTCGAAAGAATAACTCTGGAAAAAGTGGCCCATGACAAACTCGTGGATTTTCTGTTTATACCGGACGTGCAGATTCTGAAACTCGTGGACAGCCGCAAACCGCGTAACGTTCAGTCCATTTGGTAGGACTAAATCCGGATTTCGTCCCAGAAATACCTCACATTCACGAGCTGTTACATCACTAACGGTGGTGAAAACGTGCGCTTGTAAAGCCGCCAGCCGTTCTATGGTTGCTTGTGTTTCGATATTATAATGCTGGGCTTCGCGTTTCCAGTCGAAAAACGGGAGCTTACCATAGAAACCCGGTTCGTTCTGGGCCAGATAACGCCCGAGCATCGTTGCATGGGTTGTAAATACCGTTGCCACTTTAACATTATCGCGACGCAGATCGGGTAAGCCGGTACTGGCCATCCATTCGTGAAAATGCGCAACAAAATCAACGCGCCGGGCATGGTCTTCAGCTAGAAGGGTAATAAATACCCGAACCATTTCACCGAAGGCAATCGTCTGATTAACGAGATCTTCAATATTAAGAGTCGAGAGTTGGTGGTTGACCCAAAGTTGTGTTTTTATTACATTTAGCTGATCAACACTGATACTGTTAATGTCAAATAGCACCACACGAGGGCGTCCTGTCACGAGCCAATAGCCATACTCAACGCGGTAGCCTAACTGCCGCATTCGGCGAACAGTTTGACCGATTTCCGTTTCATCGGAATCAGTAATGGGCTCAAACTCAGCGGCTGCCCGTTGCGGAAAGTAAGGGCCTAAGGCCACATAATTATCGTCCCACTTCTCGACCATTGCCGGTACTTTCGACCGAATAACTGTATAAATTCCACCTACTTGATTACACACCTCCCAGGCGATTTCCAGTAGTAATTTCCGCTTCGATGTTGAGAATACCGCTTCCAAATTAGTTAGTTGTTTTGGCGCAATGGTTAATTATGATGACTTCCAGCTCCTTTGCCATGCAAATAAACAATATAAACAATAGCAGATAAATTTGTTTATTTTAAATATGACTTAGCGTCTGTTACCTGCGTTTGTTTATTCCGGGATAATGTGTAGCTAAAACCGGGTTGAATACTGAAGGCGCCGTGCTCTCCTTTCTTGTTTACAGCCAGAAAACCAACCTGTATATCTTTGAAATCCTGCTTCTTTACAATGCGCAGCGCTGCCTCTTCGCAAGCCTGCTGGGGTGTTCGCCCCTGACGCATCAACTCCACAACTAAAAATGAGCCACAGGTTCGCATCACCAGCTCGCCAAGGCCGGTAGCACAGGCACCCCCAATTTCATTGTCAACAAATAAACCGGCTCCAATAATGGGTGAATCCCCTACGCGCCCGCGCATTTTATAGGCCATCCCGCTTGTTGTGCAGGCACCCGAAATATTGCCTTGATTATCTATCGCCAACATGCCAATAGTATCGTGTCGCTCAATGTTGGCAATGGGTTTGTACCTGGCTGTTTTAAGCCATTCACGCCATTCTTTTTCGGCTTTTTTTGTGAGTAGGTTTTCTTTTTTAAATCCCTGTGAGAGAGCAAAGGTTAGTGCGCCTTCGCCACTGAGCATTACATGGGGTGTTTTTTCCATAACAGCCCGCGCCACAGAAATAGCGTGCATAATGCTTTCCAGAAACGTAACTGAGCCCGCATTGCCTTTGTCGTCCATAATGCAGGCGTCGAGCGTAACATGACCATCGCGGTCGGGGCGTCCGCCATAGCCAACGCTCATATCGTCGGGGTCGGCTTCGGGTACGCGAACACCGGCTTCAACAGCATCTAACGCGCGCCCATCCCGGTCCAATATGGCCTGAGCCGCTGCATTGGCTTTAGGCTGTTTCCAGGTCGAAATAATCATAGGCGTAGCCGTTGGCGGGCTGGCAGTAGTCATATTAATTGGTGAAAGGCTGTTGGATGCACCAATAATAGTTGGTTTTGAGCGGCCAAATGATAGGGAAGGAAGAAGCCCGGCCAACGAGCTAAGAGTCAGAAAACGGCGTCTGTTTACCATAGATACGAGGCTTATGGCTCAAAATAAAGGAATAAACAGTTGGCATTTACTACTTTTGACCGATTTATTCAAAACGGTGTATGACGGTTCCCGACAAACATATATTG
>JANXVQ010000566.1 GCA_025351545.1 Spirosoma sp. | reverse complement strand
GACCTAAGCGTTGAGTGTTACGTATTGTTCGTGGTTCAGTAGTCAAAACTAGTATCGATATTTTGTGCCTTCAAAGTTAAAAATGGTAATGCGCTGCCCCGACGGTCCTTTCACCAGAATAATTCTGTCTGTTTGGGTCGTATCCATTCGCTGGTAATAGGTCGCGTCTTTTGGTAAATATAGGTTGGTATATTGCGCGTCGATAATTGAGTGACGGGTATATGTATTCTCAACTTCATCGCGGGGCGCTGTCCGGGCAGACGGATATAGAACTGTATCGCCCGGAGCGTACTGACTTTTAATGCGTTTAGCTGCCGTATTGTATGGATTTTCAATACGATAACGGCCGTAGTAAGTGTATTTAGGTGCCTGGTCTTCGTAAATCCTGTACAGCAATTCACCAATATAACACGTTTGGATCAGTAACACCGCTACCAGCGTCAGGCGGAGATATGTTGGTTGTCTGAATACCTGGCGAATGGTAAGACCAACCAGAATTAGTGCATACGGAAATGAGAAGCCAGAATAACGCTGTGTGAGGCCATACGTATGACCATTTCGAAACGCAATGGCAATCAAAAACAACATTGGAATGGTGCTCATCAAAACCAGCAGAAACAGAAATCGTCGTTCCGACTGATTCGTATAACCAGCAAATGCCTGATAAAGCAGATAGTAAAATAAGGGTACTGCAGCCGCCACCACCAACCGTACTGACGGAACTGTGTACAGTACGAAACCCACTAGTAGTAAAAAAGGGACCGATATACTCACCCAGATCGGCACCGACCGACCCCGCCCAAATTGATGAATGACAAATACAGCTACACAGCCAAGCACGAAGGCAATTACTAAATTTCTAAACGCCAGCGTGTCGGACGATAGGCCGTTGGAAAACATAAATAAATCGGCCCAAATCGGAATCGTCTTCTTGACGACATTGCCAATCGTAGCCGGTAAAATAATGCCAAATCCGTTGTTGTAAGGGTTCGTTAAGGCCAGTCCACCATAAAGTTTGGCCTGATAAGCCAATGTTTGAAATGTGTATTTTCCTCCACCAAACACAAACCAGGGAATGATTAGACCAACCGCCCCGCCAATATAACTCAACCCCATCCCGATATACGTTTTCAGGTCGCGGTTAAATAGCAATAAATAAAGGCCGTGACACATGAAAATGGTGATGGCTAAATAGTGCCCCAGCGTGGCAACGGCAAACGCCAGGCCATACCCAATGTATAGGCCAACAGGTTGCCTGCCTTCTTTTCTGTGGTCGAGGATGCGCAAAAAAAGCCAGGTGCCCAGCAACGACACAAAAATGGTCATGCAATAGGTGCGGGCCATGTGGCTGTAAGCAATAAAAAATGGCTCGATAGCGGCCAGAAATGCACAAAGCAGAGCCAGTGACTCGGACCGTAAATAGCGCCGGACCAGTAAAAAAATTAAGCCAACAAGTAGCGTACTGAAAATAATGGACGGCATTCGGATAGATAAATCGCTTAGACCAAAAACCTCTATCCAGGCCCAAAGCAGGGCATAATGCGACGGACTATTGCCAATATCGGTCTGAATAATGGCCCGGATATAATCGTGGAGCGGTTTTTCTTTCCAAAATTCTTTGGGTGTGAAATACGTTTTGCCAGGGGTAAAGAACACATCGTGCTGGTTGAATCCTTCCAGCGATACGCCCTGCGTATTAATTAAAGTAAATTTCTCGTCGAGATACAGACCATGAACGCTGGATTTATAGAGTCGAAGTCCGAGGGCAAAGATCAGAATCAGAAAAATGAGTAAGCGTGGCGAACTTAACTGGGCAAATAAACCAGAACGGCTATCGTTCATCATGCGGTTAGTAGTGAGTGAATGCGGCATTTGGGGGCAAAGGTAAGGCGCTACCCGCCGGTTTTACAATTTCAGGATGGTGAATTCTACCCGTCGATTCTGCTTTCGCTTCTCTTCGGTTTCATTACTGGCAATGGGTTTACTTGGCCCCCAGGCCTTTGTCTGGATGCGTTCGGTCGTAATTCCCTTTTGCGTCAGGTACTCTTTTACCATCCGAACCCGGTCTTCGGCAAGTTTCATATTCAAGTCCCAGTCGCCCTGATTATCGGTATGACCTTCAATGAGCAGCTCCATTTGAGGGTAATTTTTCAGCATCTCTACCATTCGGTCGAGTTCTGTATCGGCACCTGGCAAGAGCGCAAACTGGCTTTGCTGAAATAAAACTTCGCGCATCGTAATTTTCTGGCCTGGCTCAATTTTTACCAGATATAAATTCTTTTTGATGTCGCGGAAACGTTTGTCTTTGCTGAGGTCGATTGTTTCTGTAGTTGGGAAATAGCCCTCTTTACTAGCCGTCAGAGTGTAAATCTTTTGTGTAGGTATGATTAGCTTATATTCCCCTGTGTCTGGATTATACTCTACTTTCGCTACATTTTTCTGCTCACCCAACACGTTCGATACTACCTCCGCTGAGACTGGCTTTTTGGTTTTCGAATCGAGTACCTGCCCCGATAGTATAGCTACAGGATCTGGTTTTATAGCAGGATAAAGTTTCAGCCGAAAAATATCGTCTTCGCCCAGCGAACCCGCCCGCGAACTCAGGTAAGCGAAATCGCCGGAGGCCGGAATGGTAAAATAACCGTCCCATTCATTGGTATTAATGGCTGGACCAAGATTCTCAGGCTCGCTCCAATTAGTCCAGGAATCATCGAGCCGACGCGTTACAAAAATATCGCCATTGCCGTAGCCCGGATGTCCAGCCGAGGTGAAGTAAAGGGTTCGACCATCGGCGGCCAGAAATGGCGAACTTTCAAAGTCGGCGGTGTTGACAACTCTGCCCAATGACACCGGCTCCAGCCATGTATTGTCGGCCTTCTGGGTAGACACATAGAGGTCGCGGTCGCCGTACGTGTCCCTTCGTTGAACAGCCAGAATGATAGCCCGACCATCGGGGGAGACACAAAACTCCAGTTGATTTTTTTCGTGCAGATTATAATTATTGGCAATCCGGCATTCGACCGGCTGCG
>JANXVQ010000459.1 GCA_025351545.1 Spirosoma sp. | reverse complement strand
ATCTTAATAGGCTAAACAGAGAATCACTACATTTATAGATTGATTGTAAAGTTCCGTAAGAATGTCAGCAAAATCAATTCAAATACATAATCAACTGAAAACAATCGGTTTAGTGATCACTCTGGGATTACTAATAAACGGCTGTCGTACCGTACTACCGACAACCCATTCAACCGATCTAAACCGAACCGACAACCTCGCCCTCGGCAACCCGAGTGGAGCAGTAGGCAACGACCCGAACAATTACCTTATTACCCGCTCTCAGTACGTAGTCTCGTATAATCGTAGCCGAGGTATTGCTAACTGGGTAAGCTGGCATCTAAGTTCGGCCTGGAAGGGCGATGCTCGCCGAACCAACGATTTCCGGCCTGATCAAACTCTACCGGCTGGCTGGTATGCCGCTCGCCCCCCCGACTATACAAATACCGGCTTCGACCGGGGGCACCTTTGCCCCTCCGACGACCGGGACGTAACGCCGGAAGATAATGCCGCTACATTCCTCCTAACCAACATCGTGCCACAAGCTCCGCGCCACAACCGGGAAGTCTGGAAATATTTAGAAGAATACGAACGACAGCTAATGACAGGTGGCAATGAAGTCTATATTATCGCTGGCGCCAGTGGTACAGGAGGCACCGGTCAGAACGGCTATGCGGCATCGTTGGCCGGTGGTAAATTAACCGTTCCGGCCACGCTCTGGAAAATACTGGTTGTTGTGCCAATCAACGGCGATAACACGTTTCAGATTACCGCCAACACCCGCATTATTGCCGTAAATATACCCAATGACCAGTCGGCCGCCGATAAACCCTGGCGGGCTTACCTAACCAGCGTAGATGAATTGGAGAACCTAACAGGCTACGACTTTTTATCGAATGTACCAATTGACATCCAGCGTATTATTGAAAAGCGGATTGATGGCGGCAATAGTTAACTAAAAGCTTTATTGAGAATCTATACGGCTACCGCAGCTATCTCCGGAATGACTGGAACCTCAGTTCTCATCGGAATACGTTGTGTACGTCGACGCAGAAGCGCAATTGCCTCATTTTCATTAGCAAAGGTTCCGTTCACGTTAATCATATTCTGGGCTAACACATCGTATTTTCCACGCATCAGCAGAAAGAAAACCTGTCCAAAGTCCAATCCATCAAAGATGATAGCCTGATTTTGAGCGTATTTATCAATAGTTTTCAGGAAAAATGTTGGGTGCTCGGTCCAATGCATAGAAGGCCGAACGTGATGGCTGATATGGTAGCCATCATTCCAGCACTTTTTATTATACTTCACATTGATACACGTAATGCTGTTTTTGTAGGCATTACCTGGGTCTTCGAAATCCACAAAAGAGTGTTGCGTCCAGTTTCCCAACATAGCAATGAACCGGTAAATAAACAGTGGAAACAAGAATACCAGCACTGTAGCGGGCCAGCTTACAAAACAGAGCGCAACACATACTGCCCCGAAAATAAGCTCTCCTGTCATAGCACGGACGGCTAATTTCGGACGATTTTTCCGACGCAGGTACGTCAATAGATTTCGGACGCCTACCACAAAGAACCGGCCGAAGTAAGCCGCAAAACTCCAAACGCTGTCGCGTTGAAACGTCATTGTGCTGCTATCGTCATCGTCAAGGTTATTCTCGGGATGGTGCATACCAATGTGATGGCTGTAATAGGTTTCTGGCGTATGGCCAAAAAACGGAGCGAGTACCCAGGGCAGATAACTATTCATCCAGTCGTATTCAGACTTGAAAAACTGCCGGTGACTTGTACAATGAAGCATTAGGCCAAAGGGACCTTTAACGCCAAAATTGCTGAAGCAGAAATGCAAGACTGCCACTCCCCCCCATGCCCATCCCGTCAGAAAGGGCATGAATAATAAAACGCTTAACGGAATAAGTGTCAGGCTAATACGAATGGTGAGGTAAATGAAGGGCAGGTCACGCTCATCTTTAATATACTTGAGAAAAAAACGGTCAAGTCGGTTATAATCCCGCCCCGAAAAGGTAGGGTCCTGGATCGTGCTCAGTACCTTCATGTACGACTACAGTGATTTAAAAACAATAAAAAAGGTTCAGGCAGGTTCGATTTCGCTATGGACGACAACCAAAACTGTCCGAACCTTTCCGTAATATTAACGAAAAAAAATGGAATTAAATTGAATTATTTTTCGTTTAAATGAAATTTATTTCCTTTCAACAGCATGCCCACCAAACTCATTACGTAATGCAGCTACCACTTTACCCGTAAAGGTGTCGTCCTGCAAGGAGCGATAACGGGTCAATAATGACATAGCAATAACAGGTGTGGGCACCCCTAAATCGAGGGCCGTTTCGAGTGTCCATCTACCTTCGCCGGAGGAGAACATTCTACCTTTTATAGAATCCAGTTTAGGATCTTTACTGAAGGCATGTTCGGTT